>NZ_CBFHAZ010000050.1:0-42945 GCF_965653655.1 Pseudomonas onubensis
TGCTCGCGAAGGCGTAGTGTCAGTCAGCACATGTGTGGCTGACCCACCGCCTTCGCGAGCAAGCCCGCTCCCACGTTTTGTTCGTCACTGGGCTCAGGATTTGGCCTTGGCCAGGTACGGCGCCAGCCGGCGGCCCATTTCTTCACCCAGCGCCTGCAGCCCGCTCAAGGGACGCACCATCACTTCAAACTCGACGATCTGCCCCTGTTCGTTGAAGCGAATCATATCGATACCTTTGAGCTGCTTTTCACCCACGCGCGCGCTGAACTCCAGCACCACGTTAAGTCCGTCGGCACTCGCCAGTTCGCGGTGATAGGCAAAATCTTCGAACACCTTGATCACCGTGTTGAGGATCATCGACACCACCGGCGCGCCGGGGTAGGGCGTGTGAGCCATGGGCGAGCGGAATACCGCGTCGGGTGCGAGCAGTTCGGGCAGGGCGTTGAGGTCGCGAGCGGCCAGCATGGTGTGCCAGCGTTGCAGGGTGTGGGCGGCGGCGGGGTTCAGGTGGAGTTCGGACATGGGCTGTACCTGTTCTTATGTTGGGAAGGTGGTTCACCTGCCCAACATAAGAGCGGCACTCAAGCAGGGTCAATCACCCGAATTGACAGTTAAGTAACCCGAATGCACTTACACCACTTCCAGGTAGGAGCTGTGAATCGCCCGCGCCAGTTCGCGCACCGTGTCGATAAAGTCCGTGAGCCGGCTGTGCAAGCCGTCCTCCAGGATCTCATCGATGCCGGTATAGCGCAGGCGCGCTTCAAACTCGGCCGCCAGGCGCTGGGCCGTGCGCCCGTAACTGCCCGGCAGGTCGGCGAGGATATGGCTCAATTCCTCGATGCACGCATGCAGTGAGCGCGGTACATCACTGCGCAACAGCAGCAACTCCGAGACCGAGCGCGCATTCAGCGCGTTGGGGTACAGCTCGGTATAGGCTTCGAACGATGACAGCGCACGGAGCAGGGCGCTCCACTGGTAATAGCCGCGTGCCGAAAGGTCGCTGACTTCCTCCGATTCCTCGCCGAACATTTCATACCGCGCATCCAGCAGACGCAACGTGTTGTCCGCACGCTCGACAAAGGTGCCCAGGCGAATAAACCGATAGGCGTCATTGCGCATGATGGTGCCGGAGGTGGCCCCGCGAAACAGGTGCGAGCGCTGTTTGACCCAGTCGCAGAAGTGGCTGATGCCATGGCGCGCCAGGCCGCCGGCGGCGATGCTGCGCATTTCCAGCCAGGTGGCGTTGAGGTTTTCCCACATGTCGGCGGTGATGCGCCCGCGCACGGCGTGGGCATTGCCTCGGGCGGCACGCAGGCAGTTGTAGATGCTGGCGGGGTTTTCTTCGTCGAGGGCGAAGAAGTGCAGCATGCGTTCGGCGTCCAGCTGTTTGTGGCGTTCGAGGTAGCTGTCGAGGGTGCCGCTGCTGAGCAACGACATGGCCAACTCATCCAGCCCGTCACTGCGCCCGGCCTGGGGCATCAACGACAGCGAATAACTGACTTCCAGCATGCGCGCCAGGTTCTCGGCACGCTCCAGGTAACGGGACATCCAGTACAGATCTGCGGCGGTTCTACTCAACATACTCAGCCCTCCACCACCCAGGTGTCCTTGGTTCCGCCGCCTTGCGACGAGTTGACGATCAACGAGCCTTCCTTCAACGCTACACGGGTCAGCCCGCCAGGCACCAGGCGGGTTTCCTTGCCTGAGAGCACGAATGGGCGCAGGTCGATGTGCCGGGGTGCGATGCCGTTTTCGACAAAGGTGGGGCAGGTGGACAGGCTCAGGGTCGGCTGGGCGATATAGGCGTGAGGGCGCGCCTTGATGCGTTGGCGGAAGTCCTCGATTTCGGCAGCCGTCGAAGCCGGGCCGACCAGCATGCCGTAGCCGCCGGAGCCTTGGGTTTCCTTGACCACCAGTTCAGGCAGATGGGCCAGCACGTGGGACAGTTCATCCGGTTTGCGGCACTGGAAGGTCGGTACGTTTTGCAGCACCGGCTCTTCGTCCAGGTAGAAGCGGATCATTTCCGGCACATAGGGGTAGATCGACTTGTCATCGGCCACGCCGGTGCCGATCGCGTTGGCCAGCACCACATTGCCGGCGCAGTAGGCGGCGACCAGGCCGGGTACGCCGAGCATGGAATCCGGGTTGAAGGCCTTGGGGTCGAGGAAGGCGTCATCGATACGCCGGTAGATCACGTCCACCGGTTTGGGGCCATCGGTGGTGCGCATGAACACTTTAAGGTCGTGCACGAACAGGTCGGCGCCTTCGACCAGCTCCACGCCCATTTCCCGAGCCAGGAACGCGTGCTCGAAAAACGCGCTGTTAAAGCGCCCCGGCGTCAGTACGACCACGTTGGGGTTGTCGAGCCGGCTGGAGCTTTTAAGGGTTTTGAGCAGCAGGTTGGGGTAGTGGTCCACCGGTGCTATGCGCTGCTTGGCGAACACCTCCGGGAACAGGCGCATCATCATCTTGCGGTCTTCGAGCATGTAGCTCACGCCGCTGGGGGTGCGCAGGTTGTCTTCGAGCACGTAGTAGGTGCCGTCGCCGTCGCGTACCAGGTCCACGCCGGAAATATGCGAATAGATGTCGCGGTGCAGATCCAGCCCGACCATCGCCTTCTGATAACCCTCGTTGCCCAGCACCTGCTCGGCCGGGATGATCCCAGCCTTGATGATGCGCTGGTCGTGATAGATGTCGGCAAGGAACATGTTCAGCGCATTGACGCGTTGGATGCAGCCGCGTTCGATCACGGACCATTCACTGGCGGGGATGCTGCGCGGGATGATGTCGAAGGGGATCAGGCGTTCGGTGTCTTGCTCGTCGCCATAGAGGGTGAAGGTGATCCCGGCGCGGTGGAACAGCAAATCAGCCTCGCGACGCCGTTGGGCCAACAGTTCCGGCGGCGTATTGGCCAGCCAGCGGGAGAAATCCTGATAGTGCGCACGGCAGGCGCCGTTTGCGTCATTCATTTCATCAAAGAAAGATCGAGCCATTCCAGTACCTTGTCAGTGCCCAGGGTTGCCTTGGGTGGCACTGCCGCTTAAAAAAACGCATATTTTTATGAGCCTGTGGCTGAGGGTGCCAACGGGCCTGGTCCTTACTTTCTTATGGGGTCGGCTCTGGGTCGGGGGGTAACGAATGCTCCTGTATCCGGGCAGATGAATGCATTAAGCAATGCCTGTGCCGGAACGGTGTTCAAGGCAGTTATTCCCCTGTGGCGAGCGAGCTTCTGTGGCGAGCGAGCTTGCTCGCGCTGGGCTGCGTAGCGGCCCCAATAAAGGCGGGAGCGCTGCGCACTCCAACGCGAGCAAGCTCGCTCGCCACAAAAGCGCTTGCCACAAAGAATGCGCTCCTGTAGGGGGCGCCTTGCGCGCTCAATTGGTGCATGAACAAACTTGAACTTCATCCCGCCCTGATTCTTCTAACAAGGCTCGTCACCTTGTGGAGCACCGCCGTGCCCAGAATCATCTCGCCCAACACCCCGACCGCCGCCCTGGACGATCACAGTGAACACAATGCCAAGATCTTCGGTTCACCCAAGGATCGCCTCGACTTCTACCGCCGCGAAATCCAGTACGAAACCAGCATCCTGGCCAACCGCACCGACGCCTACCTGACGGCGCAGTCGTTCCTGGTGATCGCGTTTGTCTCGGGCATGGGCAACCTGAACCCGGAATGGGGCAAGTTTTTCACCTTGATCGTGCCGGCATTTTTGGCCTCCCTCGGCATTCTCAGCTCACTGAACGCCTGGCCCGGTATTCGCGCCGCCTACGAAATCATCGACCACTGGCACTACAAGCAGAGTGAGTTGCTGCGCAGCGAGCCGGTAATGGGCCTGGCCTATGACGATTCGCCGCTGTTCTGCGAGACCGAGTCATCCCACAAGGGCTATCGCAAGTCGCTGCTGTTCTCCATGCGCGCGCCGTGGCTGTTTATGGTGTTCTGGGTGCTGCTGGGTGCGTACGCGTTTTATATCCAGGTGGATAACCCGGTCTCTTAAGCAATTTGAACTTCGTGGCGCTGCGCGCACCCTTAAGTTTACGCAGGCTACGTTTTACATGAGAGGTGACCTATGAACACCAGCAACGACCCCCAAACCAGCAACCGTAACGACCCGGCCATCGATCGCGGCGAGCCGGCGCCCGGCACCGCTGCCGATGCGCCCAAAGACCCGAAACCTGCCAGCGACCCCAAGGCCCGGGAAAACGACTACAGTCCAGACTTCAAGCCCACGCGTGCGCCCAAGCCTGAAACCGATGCCGATATCGACACCCAGGGCGGTTAGAGGAGACGGTTATGTCACAAGAACTGGATGACGAGGAAGAACTCAATGACCCGGGCAATGAAGACCCAGGCTCATTGATGGATGATGCAGAAGTACCGCTGAATGATCTGGATGACGCAGCGGATGTAGGCAATACCGAAAATCAGGACTGATCCGATGATCGCTGCGACGGGTTACCGAGCTTGAAGTAAACTGCTTCCTCTGGCTGCCCGTCCGGCATCACTTCCTGACCCACCACGCGGTTATCCATCAACAATTGTGCCTGCTCGCGATCGATGTTGATGACGGTGCTGCGCTTGCCGGTGATCACATAGACCACATCCACACCTTGCGCGGCCAATGCCGCCAGGTAGTCGGCACGCGGCAAATCCTCTCCTTGTTCATATTGACGCTGCTCCCGCGCCGTTACCCCACCCGCCTGCGCCAAGCGCTGCTGCGTATAGCCAAGGCGTTGGCGTTCTTCATAGAGTCGCAGGCCTATCTGCTTCATGACTTTACCCACCCTGTTACTTGGTTCCAAGGGTTTGAAAGCCCGTAAGGCGAGGGATTCAGTTTATTTGCGTACCCTTCGTTCGTACCACGCCAGCATCGGCTGGGTGCTCAGGCCATGTACGACGATGCTTAAAGCGATTACCGAAATCGTCAGGTTCACCGCCACCGCACTGCTGGTGCCGATCAGCCCGTGGTTGAGCGCATAGAACAGGTAGTAAATGCTGCCGATGCCGCGAATGCCGAACCAGCCCATCAGCAAGCGTTGCCGATGGTCGATCAGGCCGCGCCAAGGCATCACCAGCACGCTGAACGGTCGAATCACGCAGAACAACAGCGCGGCGACCGGCAGTGCGCGCCAGTCCCAGTGGCTGGCCAGCACGATGCCCAGCACCGTTACCAGGAACACTTCCATCGAGCGCTCCACCAGGCTGCCGAACGAGAGCATGTCGCCCATCATCACGCCGGCGGCAATTTGCGTATCCTGCAGGTCACTGACGTCGCCTTGCAGGGCTCGCTCAGGTTCCACCTCCAGATGGCCCACCACCGGCAGCGCCAAATGCTCTGAAGGCGTCTGCGAGTGACCGGTGGACCTGAACTCAGCCTGGCGCAACCCCAGCCCGGCGGCAAATACCGATAAAAAGCCGAAACCGCCCACGGCCTCGGCCACGACGTAGGCCAGGGCAATCAGTGCCAGGGTCAGGTAATCGTTGGGTGACAAGGTGCTGTCGGCATGGGTGATACGCAACCACAGGGTCACACGGCCGATGCCTCGGCCCATCCAATAGCCGATCAACAACCCGGCGGGCACTGCCCACAGCAGGTTTTTCAGCACCCAGCCGCCAATCCAGTCGCCGTCAAAGCCGCCGTGCTGCATAAACAGCAGCGCGAAAATCACAAATGGAAAGGCGGTGCCATCGTTCAAGCCCGCTTCGCCGGACAAGCCAAAACGCAGCGCGTCATAATCCTGTGCATCATTGACCTGCACCAGCCCGGCCAGCACCGGGTCTGTCGGTGCCAAAATGGCACCCACCAGCAGCGAAACGCCCCAGGACAACGCAAATAAATAGTGCAGCGCAAGGCACACCCCGAGAATGCTCAGCAGCATGACCGGCCCGGCCATGCCGAATGCAACGCGCCAGGTGCGATGTTTGAGCGGCAGGCGCAGTTTCAAACCGCTGACGAACAGCGAAAACAACACCGCGACTTCGGTGAGGTGCTCCATCCAGCGCGCCGAGCCTTTGATATCCAGACCCAAGAGGTCGACGCCCAGCGGACCAATGGCGATGCCCAGCAACAGGCACACCGCCGAGGTGGTCACCGGCATCCAGCGCAGGTAGGAGGAGGTGAGGGCAAGGGTGAGGAGTACGGCGCCGAGTACGGCCATCCAAATAATAAACGTCATCGTGTGTGCACCAGGCCGTGGTCTGTCTCGGTTGGAGGACCACGGCTCGATGCAGGTTCAATCGGGTGCGATCAGGTACTGATCCAGGAATGGTCAGCCCCAACTTTCACATTGAATCTGTAGCGCAGCGGGAAATAATGCTCCTTGGTCCTCTTGATCTGTAAGGGCGCTGTTATTGGCACCACCACGCCCTGACGCTCGTAGGCCTCTTTAATCCTTTGTTCAATGTTGACGACTGGACCTTGCGGCACAAGTAGGCCATCGACCACTGTTGCTTCTTTAGGGAGGCCATCCATACCCAAGTCGTACATGTCGGGTCTTTTGGCTTTTAGTGTGTCATTAAACATATTCGGACCGACGGTATCGAATATTTTGGCCTCATACTCCTTGAACTCGGGGGTGAACTGGATCTTGCCATCGGGGCCTCGCGTGGCAGTCGGTCGATTATTCGCAAAGTAGGCTTTGTTTGTCGCAAAGCGTTTATTCATCTCCCTGATCATCTCGTCAAGCACTGGGTTGCCGGGTCGAGTCGCAAAGTTACTGGTGTTGTAGAACGATTTGTATTCGGCCAGCGGGTGCGTCACGGGCGAACCGAGCAGCACATCGTCGGCGCCTGCTGCGACATCGATGGCACCGACGTTGTTTCGAATAAGGTCATCGGTATCCAGATAAAAGCCACCGTGTTTATTCATGATCGGGTAGCGGGCTACATCCGAAGCGGCAGCCAGATTCTTGCCTTGCCCTTGTCGGAAGTAGCTGTACATTTCGCCGTTCTTCAACTGCTTGAATGCGGCGTCTTCATTAAGGTTGAGCACCGTCACGCCAGGCACTTTCTCCTTGAGCTTGCTTTCTATTTGTTTAAAAACAGCAGGGCTGTCGGCGTCCACGTGCAGGACTGTTTTATACCCGGGGGCGCGGCTGGCGTTTTTGGTCATGTTGTCGACCAAGTGGGCGGGAATCTCCTGGCCTGCCCAAAAATAGTTCAATGTTTTGGGCACGGGGGCCAGTTGTTTCGGGATTCCGGGAATCGACGAAATATCCACAAAGTTATAGTGGTGGGCGCTGGCTTTTTTAGCCTTTCTGGATTCTTCCAGTGTTCCCCGCTGCCAGTCGCCTTTGGTCGTTCGCCAGTAATACTGCTGACTTTGTTCGTGGGTGCCTCTCCATAGGCCGGCCGTGCTGTCGAAAGCAACTTCCTGATCGACGTTTTTGTAATTAATCCTGAATGGATTGCCTGAGGTTTCCACGACTTTAATAGCGTCCATCGGCACCACGTAGGTGCTATCCCCCAACCTGAAAGGCGTCGATGTGCCAGTGGCGCCGCCCAGCAGGCGCTCGGCCCGGGATGCGGGTACCCACCCTGAAGGGCCAAGATCCTTGACAGGAATATCGGGGCTTGTGCCGTTCGGATGGCGGATGACGCGCTGGCCGTCCTTGACCCGGGACTCAAAGAGCCGGCCATCAACCTTCACATATTCGCGCTTGCTGCGGCCCACGAACACGTTGTTCTGCAAGCCCTTGGTCGATAACTCGTCTGCGGCGATGTAGCGGGCTTCATAGCTGTGCAGATCGTCCAGTGAGCGTACTTCGCCACTGGCTGCAACGCGGTTGGGTGTAAAGTCTTTCAAGGGCGGGCCAATGGCGCGTTGCTTCAACGCATCGTATTCATGCCAATTGCCTTGGAACATCACAGCCTGTCGCTCGACTGTTTCCTGCCCCACCTTGATTGTCCCGCAAGCCGCCAGCCCATGCTGCTCGCTGGCGGTCTGGATGGCGTCGTCACTGGCGATAGCGCGCAAACTGTTCGAGTCTCCCGGCTTGGGCACGTCGGGGACGAAGTGCTCCAGCGGTTTGCCGTAGGCCTGCTTCGTGCGCGGGTCCAAGGCGTACCACTTTTGGGTGGCTTCATCGAATTTCGCCAGGGCTTTCGTGCGGCTAGCGCTGTTGGCTGTCCTGAATGTTCCCTCAGCGATATCGGCCTTTTTAGCCAATTCCAACAGGTTGACACTGCGGTGCGCACCGCGCAGGTAATTGACGCCTTTATGTGCCTTGCCGGCGACAAACTTCAGGCCCTTCAGAGCCCCCTGTGCCAAGTCATCAAGACCACTAAACGGGTTCAGCGCGCCCGCGCCCGCGCGTCCAATAATCTTCAGCACCTGGGCAGTTTTTGACAGCGCGGAAGCACCGGCAAATGCGACTTTCGAGGCCTTGGCAGCGGTGCCGAGGCCGACCAAAAAACCAAAGATATCAAACGCCAAGTCGACAGCGCCTTGAGTATTCTTGCCCTCACTGAAGTTTTTAATGGCGGACCTGAACGGGATCAGGCTCAGTATGACCTCGCGAATGGTATTGACGGTGCGGTGTTCCGTCTGAAAGGTTGTTGTTCCCCTGGAATATGCACCCAACTCAGGCAACTTCATATCCGCGATCAATGCATCGGCCAGGTATTGGGTTCTGGCACTGGCAAAGTTCTTCGGTACATCTGTGGCGCCTTTGCGTTCGTCGGTTATCCCGGCAGGGTAGTCACCCTTGGGCGTTATCTGGTCTGCTATATAACGTGGGCCGGTGGACGCAAGGCTGGCAGGCGAGAGTGCTTCATAAAACTGGCTCCGCTGCCGGGTAATAGTGCCCTCCAGTCGGTTGATTGCATACTGCATGCTCTGGGTTTTACCGTTGACGGTGCGCAGCGTCTCGACCAGCACCACGCCTGTTTCAACACGCCTGTCATAACTGGAGCCAGGCACACGGTCGTAGCGGATGTCCTGGTGCACGACGATTTCGCCGAACTCCAGATTCTCCCGGTCCTCCAGTGGCAATTTCGAAATCAGGACCTTGAGCTGCGCCGACGTGGCCTTTTTGACGGCATCCGAGAACGTGCGAAAGTCCTCATTGAATTGCTTGCCGGGATCCGGCAGAAGTTTGAGCCTTGGCAGCAAACCGTTGATATCAATGTTGTCTGATGAGGAGACCCATGCCCCGCGCACCCCGCTGTCGGAATCGGGTGGTGGGGATCGAAGCGCTCGGCCATCAATGTACAGGTCCAGCAGTGAGTAGGGGCCGGGGAATATGTAGGTGTAGGGTTTGGACTCAATGCACTTTTGCTCGAACAGCGCTGGGTCCATATCGGGGAACGCTTTTTTCAAATGGTCGAGCGCAATGGCTTTGGTGGTGGGTGTCGTGAGGGGGGGCAGTGCGGCCGCTTCGCTCAGTTCGCGGACATGCTGGTCGTACGCCGCGCGCACCTCGGACAGGGCGGTATCGGTGGTTGGATAGCCCAAACCATTGGCATTCGCCCAGGCTTTGATCGCTTCGTTCTGGGCAGCATATTCAATCTGGCGCTCTTCGTCCGAGATCGGTGCAGTGTTGGCCGCCAGCATGATTTGCGCATAGTCCATTTTGCTGGTCGCGCCCGGCGCTTTCGCTTCCACGCGCGCCACCGCTGTGGTGAAGCTGACCCAGCTGTGTGAGCCCACTGTCACTTGCTGCGGGATATCCTTGGCCAGAAACTGCGGAGCGCGATGGGCGAGCATGAGGTAGGCCTGAACTGATGCAGCTTGCGCAGACGAGGCGAGGCCGTTGGCAAGCAGATGCTCCTCCAGCTCCTTGACCACCGCCGACGCCGATTTGTGGCTGTTGCTGGCTGATACCAGGGGGTAACCGTCAATACGTATTTCACCCTGGCCCTGGCCGTATTTTCCCACGCCCAAGGCCGCCAACAGCCAGTCAGTGGCACTGCCTTTTACTGAGCGCGCCTCGAATGTGGCCTGAATCGCCTCGCCCAGTGCGGTGCCTCTGGGTGAGCTGACCAAACTGTCGATCAGCTGTCGCGGGTTCAGCTGTTCCTCAGCGGAGATCGGTCGGCTATTGAGCAGATAGTCCAGGACATGCTTGAAGGGTTTTATCGTGAAGTCGCCGAATTTCCCTTCGCTTATATAAAACTTCAGCCGTACCTGGTCGTTATGCTCAAGCGGTTCAGGCCACGTCAGCGCGCCGCCCAGATCGCCATGGGTGGCAGCCCGGTAATTCGGCGCGAGGAGAGCGCTGGCGAGGTTCTCCAGTTGCTCGAGGTTGGTGGGGATGTCCCAGCCATGATCCTGCAGAAACTGCTGCAGGCTGACTTCGTTTGGGGCGCCAATGCCCGTTGGCCGGTAGGTGCTGATGGCAGACAGAGGCAGCGGCTGCCCCAGTTCGGCCTGGAGTTCCTCGACCTTTTTGCTGCCATTTTCCAGGGCCATCGCCAGACGTTGCAGCGTGACGCCCGCCCGGTGCCAATTGTGGATGTCACCCAGAACCGCTTTTTGCTCGCGCAGTGTTTCTTCGCTGCGCGACTGGATCAGGTCCGCAAAGCGGACTGGATCGAGGGTCTTGAAATTATGCGTCTGGTGGCTGATTTCGTCCGCCCGCTTGAGCATGCCAGACAGCGTCAGGTTCTGTGGCTCCTGATAAAATCGGCCGACGAGTCTCCAGGGTACAGGTGCGTCCAGGCTATTGACGGGCGGTGCAAAACGAAATTCGCTGTCTATGGCGCGCGCGGCGCGAAGGATCGGCGCGCTCAGAGCAGCCCACCGGCTATCGTCCTGGCCCAGCGTGTGCAACGTGCGTAGCGGGTCAAGAGAGCGCTCAAGGTAAAAAGATATTTGACCTGATTTGGCATCGATTTTTATCGAGGTGGTGTCAATTCCCAAGGCCTTCATCCACTGCTGAACGTCGGGCGACTGGAAGGCGTCATGCAAGTGCCCCCACCATTGGCCAAAGGTTGAGTGGGGAGGAATGTAATCGAAGTCTTCAACTTTGATACGGCGGCCGGCCAGGTTCAGGGCGATCGCGTATTGCTCTGCCAATTCGCTATCGCCCTTGGCACGCGTGGTGGACTCCTCTTCCAGCGGGGAAGAGGTGTCACGTTTTTGCCTCGAAGGCGGTGGGGGTGGAGACAACACAGGAGCAGGTTGAGGAGCGACGATGATCTTGCTGGAAACGGTGTTCATAGGGGCGGGCCTTGGGCGTTTGGAAACACAGCCTTGCCTGGGGCTGCTAACGGAGTGTTTCCCTTGAGTAACAATCGCCTGGGATTGGCTCCCTTGATCCGCCGATTATGTTGTTGCGCTACATTTCTGCCCTTCCAGTCCAGCCTGCCTCAGGTTCAATGTGTTTCCATCAACTGCGAACCGATGGTTTTCATCCGAATCATGTCCATCAACTGGCGCAACCCCGGTTGCGACTGGCGACGGCTCGGGTAGTACATGCACAGCGGTTCGCCCATGCAGGCCCAGTCCGGCATGACCTCCACCAGGCGGCCGTCGGCAAGCTGCTGCTGCACGCGGTCCGACAGGCAATAGGCAATCCCCACGCCTTGCAGCGCCGCATTGACGATGGTTTCGGTGTCGGCCGCGCTGAAGTTTCCCGGCACGTCGATGCGTTGCTGGCGCGCCCCATTGCCCAATTCCCATTTGTAGGTGGTCTTGTCGCCCAGGTACATGCGGATGCACGCATGCTCCAGCAGGTCCTTGGGCACTTGCGGTGTACCGCGCCGGGCGAGGTAGGCCGGGGAGGCGACCATGATCCAGCGCAGTGCCCCCGTCAGCGGCACCGCGACCATGTCCTGGGGCACGGTGGCGCCATAGCGGATACCCGCGTCGTAGCCTTCGGCAATGATGTCGAGCATGTGGTCTTCGACGATCAGGTCCAGGCGCAGCTGCGGGTAGGCGTCGGTGAAGGCGCCGAGAATTGGCGCCAACAGCAGCACGGCCGCATCCCGCGGCACGTTGATGCGCAGGCGGCCAATCGGTGCTTCGCGGTGCAGCTCGAGGGTGTCGAGGCCGTCCTGGATGGTGGCAAAGCCCAGGGTGAGTTTTTCCGCCAGCAGAGTGCCGGCGTCAGTCGGTTCTACCGCGCGGCTGGTGCGGTACAGCAGCTTGACCCCCAGGCGCGTTTCCAGGTTGCGCATGGTGTGGCTCAGGGCCGAGGTGGTCACGCCCAGCTCATGGGCGGCATGGCGAAAACTGCGGCGCCGGATGATCGCCATGAACACATTCAGATCGGCCAATTCGGAACGATTAAAAGCCGCCATATCAAGCCTCATTACCAGGAGTTCGGTTGCATGGGGCGTTGAGCCCTATTCAACCTCGGATGATCTAGAGTAATTGTTTTTCTACGTATTTTTGCAGTTCGAGGAATTTTTTATGCGCATCGAGACCATCCGGATTGCCGGCATCGACAAGGCCGTCTCGCGGATTGCCCTCGGCACCTGGTCCATGGGTGGGCATTTGTGGGGCGGTGCGGACAACGAGCAGTCGATCAAGACCATTCGCCATGCCTTGAACTGTGGCATCAACCTGATCGACACCGCGCCGGTGTATGGCCTTGGGTTGTCTGAAGAACTGATCGGCAAGGCCGTACGCGGCATGCGCCACAGTGCGGTGATCGCCACCAAGGCCGGCCTGCAGTGGGACGACGGCACCACCCGGCGCAATGCCACGGCGCGGCGCATTCGCAAAGAAGTCGAAGACTCGTTGGTGCGCCTGGACACCGACTATATCGACCTGTACCAGGTGCACTGGCCCGACCCGCTGGTGGCCCAGCAAGAAACCGCCGAAGAGCTGGAGCGGCTGCGCCGTGAGGGCAAGATCCTGGCTGTCGGCGTGAGCAACTATTCCTGCGCGCAAATGGACGACTTCAGTCGGCACACCGCGCTGGCCACTGTGCAGCCCCCGTACAACCTGTTCGAGCGCGCCATCGACAGCGACATCCTGCCCTATGCCCGCCAGCACTCGCTGGTGCTGTTGGCCTATGGCCCGCTGTGCCGTGGCTTGCTCACCGGCAGCATGCACTCGGCCACCAGTTTTGCCGGGGATGATGTGCGCAAGCTTGATCCCAAATTCAAGGCGCCGCGTTTTGAGCAATACCTGGCGGCGGTGGCGGCGCTGGACAGTTACGCGCGCGAATGCCATGGCAAATCGGTGCTGGCGCTGGCCATGCGCTGGGTGCTCGACCAAGGCCCGACCATTGCACTGTGGGGCGCGCGCCGCCCCGAACAATTGAAGGGCTTTGAAGAGGTGTTTGGCTGGCACCTGAGCGCCGATGACCTGACACATATCGACCGTATTCTCGCCAGCACGATAAAAGATCCTATCGGGCCGGAATTTATGGCCCCCGCCAAACGTTAGCCTTAACGACAGGGATGTCGGCACACACACAACATCCCTGTTCGTCGAGGTTTTTGCATGAAGCGCGGTACCGTATTCAAAATCGCTGGTGGTTTGCTCGCTGTGCTGGCGCTGGTGGGGGCCTGGCAATGGCGGGGCAATCCTGACGCGTTGTGGCGTATCGTCAGCCAGCAGTGTGTGCCCGACCAGCAACAGCATCAAAACCCCAGCCCGTGCCTGGCGGTGGACCTGGACCGTGGCTACACCCTGTTCAAAGACCGCAACGGCCCGTTCCAGGACCTGTTGATTCCCGTGGATAAAGTTACCGGCATCGAAGACCCGGCCCTGGGGCGGCACCTGCTGCCGCATTACTTTACCCAGGCCTGGCGGCACCGTGCGGTGCTGTCTGCGGGCTTGACCAAACCGATCCCCGATGCGTTTGTGTCGGTGGCGATCAACTCCCGCTATGGCCGCTCGCAGAATCAGTTGCACCTGCACATCGCCTGCCTGCGCCCGTATACCTTCGCCTTCCTCAACCAGCAAGGCGACAGCCTCGATGAACAGTGGCGCGTACTGCCCACGCGCTTGATGGGGCACACCTACAGTGCCCGCACCTTGTCGGCGGCGGACGCTGATGCACTCGACCCCCTGGCCGTGTTGCGTGAATACGTGGATGCCCAGGGCGGCAGCATGAGCCAGTACAGCCTGCTGATGGCACCCCGCGACGATGGCAGCTTTGTGCTACTCAGCACCCACGTGACCTTGACCGAGCTGAACCTGGGTTCAGCCGAGGAGTTGCAAGACCCTCGTTGTGACCTGATGAGCCAACTGTAAGCCTCTACTAACCTGATTCGGATCCTCTCCATGCGCTTGACCGTGTTGGCCTCGCTGTTCCTGTTAGCCGGTGCCGCCCACGCTGCGGCCCGCGAAGTTGTCCCTATCCATTTTCAAAACTGCATGCGGTCAAGTGTGGGAGCGGGCTTGCTCGCGAATGCGGTGGGTCAGTGACAGATAAATTGGCTGACCCACCGCTTTCGCGAGCAAGCCCGCTCCCACATTTAGACCGCGGTGCATCAGGTAGAGAGGCTTTTGCTTCGCACTTGATCTGGCTTTTGATTCAACCACTCAGGTCGGCTTTCAGGCCGCCGTGCTGTAGATCTTGATCTTAGGCGCCCCATCCCCCCAGGAAAAAGTCATTCACGACCTGTTCACTCGATAAACGACACCCCCTCAAACATACCCATTGAACGACTGTTCAGTTTGCACTATGTTGACCGCATCCACCCGTTTGCACACAACCGGGTTCGCGCTTTTTAGTTTTTAACGAGAGGCTCTGGCATGCGGTTTTCCCCCTTCGTCGAACGTATTGCAGGGCAGGGCGTCGCCGCCTGGGACATCCACCACGCCGCGTTCCAGGCTGCCAGCCAGGGCGAAGACATCATCATCCTCAGCGTCGGCGACCCCGATTTCGCCACGCCGTCGTTCATCACCGACGCCGCTGTCAGCGCGCTGCACAGCGGCGACACCCACTACACCGAAATCCCCGGCCGCAGCGCCCTGCGCGAAGCCGTCGCGGCGCGCTACAGCAAGACCCTGGCACGCTCACTGAATGCCGACAACGTGATCATCGTGCCCGGCGCACAAAACGCCTTGTTCATCAGTTCCCTGTGCCTGCTGCAAGCCGGTGATGAAGTGTTGGTGCTCGACCCGATGTACGTCACCTACGAAGCCACGCTTAAAGCCAGCGGCGCCACCCTGGTGCGCGTACCGTGCTCGCCGGAGTCCGGGTTTCGCCTGGATGCACAACGCCTGGCTGCCGCCATCACCCCGCGCAGCCGTGCCATCTTCTTCTCCAACCCCAATAACCCCACCGGCGTCGTACTCAACCCACAGGAACTGCAAGCAATAGCCGACCTGGCGATCGCCCACGACCTGTGGGTGGTGGTGGATGAGGTCTACGAAAGCCTGGTGTTTGACGGCCAATACCACAGCCTCGCTGCGTTGCCCGGCATGGCCGAACGCTGCATCGTGATTGGCAGCCTGTCCAAATCCCACGCCATGACCGGCTGGCGAACCGGCTGGCTGATCGCCTCAGCAGAAATGATCAGCCACGCCGAAACCCTGGTGCTGAGCATGCTCTACGGCTTGCCGGGTTTTGTGATGGAAGCCGCCACAGCAGCCGTGTTGGCCCATGATGACGTGACGGTGGGCATGCGCGACATCTACCGGCGCCGCCGTGACCTGGTCGTGGCCGGCCTGAGTGCGTGCCCCGGCATCAAGGTGCAGGCACCGCAAGCCGGGATGTTTGTGCTGGTGGACGTGCGCGGCACGGGCCTGGGCTCCTTGGATTTTGCCTGGCGCCTGTTCCGCGAGGCGGGTGTGTCAGTGCTGGATGCCGCGGCGTTTGGTGAACCGGCGCAAGGTTTCGTGCGGCTTTCCTTTACCTTGGGCGAAGCACGCCTGGCCGAGGCCTGCCAGCGTATCGCCGGCTTTGTCGCCAAGCTTGCCGGCGAGCCGCGTGTGGCGCCGGCGCCAAAGATAGAAGTGCTGGCGCCGGTCGAGGCGCGCAAGATGATTGAGGTGATCGACCTGCATAAGCGCTTCGGCAATATCGAGGTGCTCAAGGGCATCTCGCTTACGGCCAACGAAGGTGAAGTGATCTCGCTGATCGGTGCCAGCGGCTCGGGCAAAAGCACCTTGCTGCGCTGCATCAATATGCTCGAAGTGCCCGACCAGGGCAGCATCCATGTCGACGGTGAAAGCATCAAGCTCAATTACGGCATGCCCGGCGCGCCGCTGGTCGCCGATGCCAAGCAATTGGTGCGCATCCGTTCGACCCTGGGCATGGTATTCCAGAACTTCAACCTGTGGCCGCACCGCACCGTCCTCGAAAACCTTATTGAAGCGCCCACCCAGGTACTGCGCGAAAGCCGTGCCGAGGCCATCGAACGCGCTGAAGCCTTGCTCGACCGCGTCGGCCTGGCCGCCAAGCGCAATGAGTTCCCGGCGTTCCTGTCAGGCGGCCAACAGCAGCGCGTGGCGATTGCCCGCGCACTGGCCATGCGCCCCAAAGTCATGCTGTTCGACGAACCCACCTCAGCCCTCGACCCCGAACTGGTGGGCGAAGTGCTGCGCGTGATCCGCTCCCTGGCCGAAGAAGGCCGCACCATGATCCTGGTCACCCATGAAATGGCCTTCGCCCGGGATGTGTCCTCCAAAGTGGCTTTTCTGCACCAAGGTTTGATCGAAGAAACCGGCACGCCGGACGCGGTGTTCCTCGACCCACGCAGTGAGCGTTGCCGACAGTTCGTCAACGCGCATCAAACTCGCTAACTCCAGAAAAAGACGGGGCAAATCATGAAATGCAAGCGCATGGCAACGTGGTTGGGCAGTGCAGTGTTGATGTTGACCGCAGGTTTTACCCTGGCGGCAGAAAAACCCATCGTGTTTGCGGTGGCGGCCGAACCCTATCCGCCGTTCACCGTAAAAGGCGGGAACGGCCAGTGGTCAGGCTTTGAAGTCGACCTGATCCACAAGCTGTGTGAAGGCATGAAAGCCGAGTGTCAGATCAAGGAAGTGGCGTGGGACGGCATCATTCCCTCATTGCTGGCGAAGAAAATCGACGTGATTTTCTCCTCGATGTCGGTCACCGACGAACGTGAAAAACAGATCGCCTTCAGCCGCGCCTATTACGATTCACTGCTGGGTGTGGCAGGCCCCAAAGGCGCTACAGTGGACATTACCCCCGAAGGCCTCAAGGGCAAGTTGATCGGCGTGCAGATCTCCACGGTCAGCGCCAACTACCTGAAGAAGTACTACGAGAACATCGCTGACCTCAAGTACTACGACACCCAGGAATCGGCGAATGCCGACCTGATCGCCGGGCGAATCGACTACATGATGGCCGACGACACCGCCATCGCCATGATGGTCAAGACCCCGGAAGCCAGTGGCCTGGCGCACATCGCCAGCGTGCCCTACGACCCGATCATCGGGCGTGGCGTCGGCGCCGGTTTGCGCAAGGAGGACACCGCGCTCAAGGCCCGCCTCGACAAAGCCATCGGCGAACTGCTGGTGAGCAAGGACTTTGACGACTTGTCCCAGCACTATTTCGGCCTGTCGGTGAGCCCGTGCAAGCGCGCCGACACCCCGGCCTTTGTGAGCAAGACCTGTGACAGCCCCTATCAGCAAATCGCCCAGAAGACCGAATAATGCTCGATCTCCTCAGCTTTGGTGACCAAGGATGGGGCAATGCACTGCTCAAAGGGTTATGGATGACCCTGCAAATCTCCGTCGGCGCCTTCGCTGTGGGCTTGCTGATCGGCCTGGTGGTGGCCTGCGCCAAGCTCAGCGCGCCGCGCCCGATTGCACTGTTGATGCGCGGCTACACCACGGTGTTTCGCGCGGTGCCGGAACTGCTGCTGATCCTGCTGCTGTATTACGCAGGCTCCATGGGCCTTAACGTGTTGATGCTGTGGCTGGGTTTTGCCCAGGTCAATATCAGCGGGCCGTTGGTGGCGATCCTGGTATTGGGGCTGGTGCAGGGTGCCTACGCGTCGGAGATTTTCCGCGCGGCGATCCTGGCCATTCCCCACGGCCAGATCGAAGCGGCGCGGGCCTTTGGCTTGAGCGGCTTTGGCCTGTTTCGCCGGGTGACTTTGCCGATCATGGCGCCGTATGCATTGGCGGGCATGTCCAACCTGTGGATCAACCTGATCAAGGACAGCGCCTTGATCAGCGTGGTCGGCACCAACGAGCTGCTGTACACCGCCAAGCAGGCGGCGGGTTCCACGCGTCATTACTTGCTGTTCTACCTCACGGCCGCCGCCTTGTATTACCTGGTGACGCTGGCTTCCAACTACCTGTCCGGGCGCCTGGAGCGACGTATTCGTCGCTGGATGCCGGTTGTCGAGTGAGGCGCGCATGCCTGAGTGGATAAGTTACTACGCGGGGCTGATCGCCAAGGGCTTGCAGACCACCTTGTCGTTGCTGTTGATCAGCGCGGTGCTGGGTTTTGCCCTGGCGGTGCTGGTGGCGCTGGCGCGGTTGTCACGGCGCAAATGGCTGGCGCACAGCGCGCTGGCCTACACCAGTGTGCTGCGCGGCACGCCGCTGCTGATCCAGATCTACATTTTCTACTACGGCCTGGGCAGCCTGTTCGCGCAGTTCCCGATGATCCGTGGCAGCTTCTTGTGGCCGTTCTTGCGTGACGGTTACTGGTACATCGTGTTTGCCCTGGTGCTGTCGGTGGGCGCCTATGTCGGAGAAGTGATTCGCGGCGGCCTGCTGGCGGTGCCCAAGGGCGAAATGGAAGCCGCTGCGGCGTTCGGCATGACCCCGCGCCAGGCGCTGCTGCGGGTGCGCTTGCCACGGGCGATGCGCCTGCTGTTGCCGACCCTGGCCGGTGAGACCGTAATGCTGCTCAAATCCACCGCGCTGGCGTCGACCATTGCCGTGGTCGACCTGCTGGGCGCGGCCAATGTGGTGCGCGCGCAGACCTTGCAGATCTATCAACCGTTGCTGTTGGTGGCCAGTGTTTACCTGTGCCTGACCTTCCTGATCGAGGGCGTCTACGCCATCGCCGAACGGCGCGGCACGCCGCTGCGCAGGTCAGCGGGATGAAACAGGACCGCGCGCTGCAAGGGATTGCCCTGTGTTCACTGGCCTACGCGTTTCTGGCGTTGCAGGACGCGGTGATCAAATGGCTGGTGGCCGATTATTCGGTGTTCAGCATTCTGTTCTGGCGCAGCCTGGTGGTGGTCGGTGCCTGTGTGATCGCCGGGCGCATGGGCCTGTTGCGCCGGGCTTGGACCTCGGTGAGCCGCAAGCTGCTGATCATTCGCGGGCTGCTCTCGCTGCTGGCGTGGTTGCTGTATTACACCGCCGCCAAGGACCTGACCCTGGCGGAAATGACCACCTTGTATTTCTCCGCGCCGATCATGGTCACGCTGCTGGCTGCGCTGATCCTGAAGGAACGTGCGAGCCGGGGCCAATGGGTGGCGCTGATCATCGGGTTTGTGGGAGTGGTGATCGCCTGTCGCCCCAGCAACATGGTCGATCCAGTGCCTATCGCGCTGACCCTGGCGGCCGCGTTGTGCTGGGCGTTCACCTATATCCAGCTGCGCCAGGTCGACCCGGCAACCTCGGTGCTGGAACAGATGCTGATCACCAACGTGGTCTTTGTTATATGCATGGCGGTGACGTTGCCCTGGACCCACACGCCAGCGCCGACCCCGGCCTGGCTGGGCATGCTGGCCGCAGGTCTGGTCGGCGGCATAGGTCAGTTCCTGTTGTTTGCGAGTTTCCGCCGGGCCACGGCGACCTTGCTGGCGCCGTTCGAATACACCGGGTTGATCTGGGCGTTTTTACTCTCGAGCCTGATCTGGGGCACCTCGATGGATGTGTCGCTGAGCATCGGCGCCGTGTTGATCGCGGTCAGCGGCACCCTGGCCATGCTCAGCGCCCGCCACCCGGAATCACAGGACGTGGTCGGCGCCGAATGCGCCGTGACGCAACCCCTGTACCCAGCAGCGACAGATGTGCAGCCCGTTGGCGGGGCTGAAAGTGCCGGGGTTCAGACACCCCTCGAGCCAAAGCCCGTCGAGCATCGCCGATAGGCCAATGGCGGCCAGGTGGCTGTCGTGGATCTTGAGGTTTTCGCTGCGGGCCAGGTCGTCCAGCAGCTGTTGGATCAGCGCCAGGTAGGCGCGGTAGCTGTTTTCGTGGGACTGGTTTACGTGGGGCGAGTGGCGGATCAGGCTCCAGAACACCACCCACACGCCGAGCAGGTCGGGGTCCATGACACGCGGCGAAAACGAGGCGCGCAGAAACGCGTCCAGGCGCGCGGCGGCGCCTTCGGCAAGCTCGACTTGCGCCCATAGCGCGCTGGTCAGTTCATTGGCAAGTTTGTGGTAGGTCTCGGCGATCAACGCGTCGATGCTGCCGAAATGGTGGTTGAGCAAACCCACCGAAACCCCGGCTTGGGCGGCGATGCGGCGCACGGAAATCCCGGCGTGGCCGTCGCGGGCCAGGCAGGTAAGAGTCGCGGCAACCAATAAGTCGCGGCGTTCATCGGGGTCGGCGCGGCGCAGTTTGGGAGGGTCGATGGTCACGGGCATGCCTTTGATAAAAGACCAGAGCGCTCAGGTTAATTGAACGTGTGTTCAATCACTAGCGATTAAATCATCAGAGGAGGGCAAGGCATGGCAGAAGACCTTTCGTGGCAGGTGCCAGGCGATGCGGGTAACACGTTGCACATCGGCGCCTGGCGGTTTGAAGGCGACGGCAGTGGCCCCAAGGTGCACCTGCAAGCCGGCGTACACGCCGATGAAATCGCCGGGATGTTGGTGCTGCACCACCTGCTGCCGCGCTTGCAGGCGTGCCAGGCCCAGGGCCGCCTGCGCGGCAGCGTAACCGTGGTGCCCCAGGCCAACCCCTTTGGCATTGGCCAGTTTCGCCAGGGCAAATTGCTCGGGCGTTTCCATGAGGCCACCGGGCAAAACTTCAACCGTGCGTTCGACCATTCCCTGGCCATGGAACGCCCGGCGAGCAACCTGGCGCAATGGCAGAAAAGTTTAGTGCAGTTGGCGGCCGACGCCGATCTGGTGCTCGACCTGCACACCGATGATGAGGCCCTGCCGTACCTCTACATTCATCGCAGTTTCTGGCCTGAACAAGGCCTGGCACTGGCGGCCGCGTTGCAGGTCGAGGTGGTGATTGTGTGGGATGAAGGCGGTGACGGCTCCTTTGAAGAAACCCTCATCAATCACGGCACACCGCGCTTGGCCGCGACGGTCGAATTGCGCGGGCAGGCCGATGTCAGCGATACCCTGGCGCAACAAGATGCCGACGGGTTGTGGGCGTGGCTATGCATCAATGGCGTGATTGATGAAGTCGCCGCGATCAGTGAATGGCAGGGCGAGGTGGTGGACATGGGCTGCATGGAAACCGTCCTGGCGCCTTGCGCCGGTGTGCTGGTGTTTGAAAAAAGCCTGGGTGGCCCGGTTGAAGAGGGCGAGCGTTTCGCACGCATCATCGGCCGCCCTGGCGACCCGTCCTCCGAAGTGATTTTGCGCGCTGCGCAAACCGGGCGCATGGTGACAGGCCACCGCGAACGCCTGGTGGCCCAGGGTTCGGTGGTGGCCAAATTCACCGGGACGCGGTTGTCGGAAAGCTACAGCGGCGGGGTGCTGGACCCTTAGCTTTCTTCAAAACTACACAAACCCTTGTGGGAGCGGGCTTGCTCGCGAAAGCGGTGTATCAGTGAAGGATGTATTGGCTGACAGTCCGCCTTCGCGAGCAAGCCCGCTCCCACATTTTTAATTGTGGTGCGGCTCACCAACCCAGGGACTTGAATAGCTCAGGCACGCCATCGAGCCTCGCCACAACGGCATCATCAGCCTCGTTCCAGGCTGCGTTTTTCCAGCAGCAAACGCTCAAGCTCTTGCATCGGCAATGGCCGGCTGAACAAGTAGCCCTGGATCTGATCGCAGCCGGCCGCCTTCAGAAACGCCAGTTGCGCCTGGGACTCGACACCTTCGGCCACCACGCGCAGTTCCAGGCTGTGCGCCAGTTCAATGATGGTGCGGGTAATGGCTGCGTCCTGCGGGTTGCTGGTGACTTCGCGGATAAACGCGATGTCGATTTTCAGCGTGTCGATCGGAAAGCGGCGCAGGTAGGCGAGGCTGGAATAGCCGGTGCCGAAATCGTCGATGGAGATTTTTACGCCCATCGCGCGCAGGCGTTGCAGGCTGGCGATGGTGTGCTGGGTGTTTTCCATCAGCGAGCTTTCGGTCAACTCCACCTCCAGCCAATGGGCCGCAACGCCGGTCTTTGCCAGGCTGGCGGCGATATCGGCAATCAGGTCGCCCTCGATCAATTGATGCCCGGAAACGTTCACCGAAACCTCCACCGCACCAATGTCGCTGCGCTGCCACGCGGCGATCTGCCGGCACACGTTGTCGATGACCCAGCGGCCGACGGGCACGATCAAGCCAAGGGTTTCCAGCAACGGCACAAACACCGCTGGTGATACTGCGCCGTGGCCGGGGCGGTCCCAGCGCAGCAGGGCTTCCAGGGCACACACGGCGCCACTGGCCAGCTCGACCTTGGGTTGATAATGCAGGGTGAAATCGCTGCGTTCGACCGCCAGGCGCAGGTCGTTTTCCAGCGCCTCGCGGGTCAGGTCATGCACGGTTTCACGGGTTTGATTCTGCAGTTGCAGTTCGAGCATCAGGCCATGGGTTTTCAATTGATCACCATGGGCCTTGAGCCGCAGCAGGTTGCGCACCCGCAGCCATAATTCGATGTGCTCCACCGGCTTGCTGAGGAATTCTTCGGCACCGGTTTGCAGGCCACTGATCCGCGCCTCGGACTCGCTGAGCGCCGTGAGCATGATGATCGGGATATTGGCGGTGGCGGCGTTGCCCTTGAGTTGGCTGGCGACGTCATAGCCGTCCATGCCCGGCATCATGATGTCCAGCAGGATCAAGTCGGGCGGCTGCTGCGCTACCAGCAGCAAGGCTTCCTCGCCGCTGCTGGCGGTCAGGGTCTGGTAGCCCTCATGTTGCAGCAGGGTTTCCAGCAGCTTGCGAACCTGGGGTTCGTCATCAACGATCAACAGCGTTGCGGGTGAGCTGGCCATGGAGAGGACTCATGCAGAGGGTGTGGTGTGTGGGGGCAGCAGGGTGTCGATCACGCGGTACAGCTCTTTGTAGCTCAGGGGCTTGCTCACATACGCGTCGCAGCCGGCCAGGCGGGTTTTTTCGCGGTCTTCCTTCATGGCCATGGCCGTCAGGGCGATCACCGGGATGTGCGCGGTGTGCGGGTCTTGTTTAAGCATGCGTGTTGCCGCCAGGCCATCCATGCCGGGCAACTGGATATCCATCAGGATCAGCGCCGGTTGCTGCTCGCGGGCCAGGGTCAGGCCGGTTTCGGCGTCGGCGGCCCACAGCACGGTGTACCCGGCATTGACCAGCAACAGGCGTGCCAGGCGCATGTTCGCCTCGTTGTCTTCGACGATCAGGATGTCGGCCATTAGCTTGCCTCCCTGGCGCGATGCAGTGGCAACCACACCACAAAGCGTGCGCCCAGGTCGGGCTGGCTGGCCACCGCCACGCTGCCGCCCTGCAACTCGGTCAATTGCTTGACCATGGCCAGGCCCAGGCCGGTGCCTTCGAATTTGCGCGCCAGGCTGCTGTCGATCTGGCTGAAGGCCTTGAACAGTTTGCCCATGTTGTCCACGGCAATGCCGATGCCGGTATCGCTCACGCTCAATTCAAGGAACTGTTGCTGCACACTGGGTGGCAGGGCGAAGCTGTGCACTGGCCAGTCGCCAGCAATCAGCCCGACCTGATCGCGGCTGACCTCACGCACTGCCAGGGTTACGCAACTGCCGTGCGCGCTGAACTTCACCGCATTGGCCAGCAGGTTGTAGATGATCTGCTTGGTCTTGCGCAGGTCCAGCGCCAGGGTGCCGAAATCACCCTGGCTGTCGAGTTTCAGCTGGATGCGTTGCAACGCGGCTTTTTCGCGCACGATCAGCAAACTGTTGGCCAGCAAGCCTGCGAGTTCAACCGGCTCCAGTTCCAGGCCCATCATCCCGGCTTCGACTTTGGACAGGTCGAGAATGTCGTTGATCAGCGATAGCAGGTGCTGGCCGCTGGTGAAAATATCGCCGATGTATTCGCGCTGGATATCGCTCATGTCGCCCACCAGGCCGTCCTTGAGCGCCTCGGAAAAGCCGATCACCGCGTTCAGCGGCGTGCGCAATTCGTGGGACATGGTGGCGAGGAACTCGGACTTCATATGGTTGGCGTGTTCCAGTTCCAGGTTCTTTTCCTCGAGGGCGCGTTCAAAGCCTTTGCGCTCGACTTCCTCCTGCTTGCGCGCAGTGTTGTCGGTGCCGATCAACAGGTAGCCGATGATCGTGTCGTGGCGATTGCGCAAAGCCGTGACCGAGACCATGGCCGACAGGCGACTGCCGTCTTTGCGGATATAGGTCAGCTCGTAGATGTCTTCGATGCCCCGCGAAGCCTTGAACACCAAGGCTTCGAAGCCCGGGGTGATGGGCGTGTCGAGTTCCTCGCTGAGGGCGGCGGCGCGGGTGATCAACTCGGCGGGGTCGGAGATGTCGGCGGGAGTAATGCGGTTGACCACGTCAACGGCGGCATAGCCAAGCATGCGTTCAGCGCCGACGTTGAAGATCTGGATCACGCCTTTTTCGTCGGTGGCAATGCTGGAGAAGTAGGCGCTGTTGAAAATGGCGTCTTGCAGCGCGCCGGTTTTCAGCAGGGTTTTCTGGCGTTTGAATTCGACGATCTTTTCAGCGCGCGATTGCGGCGGGTCGGGTAAGGCTGAGTCCATCGCATGGTTTCCGTGACATTCAGGCCCGACACCGGTGCAGCGGCGTCGCAGAGCATGCTCACAGAAGATCGCGTTGAAGCGATGAGGAGGAGATGAGGTCTTTGGACAATAGCAGAGATCAGGACGATTTGAAGGCTGAAAGCGTCCCCCCGGAAACTTTCAGCCTTCAAACGGATAGATCAGCTCAGGGCTGGGCGTCGCAAGCGCAAATGATCAAGGCTGAAATCACCAGCGCCAAACACCGCGATTTGCAGGAAACCGCCACAGATCGCCAGGTTTTTGAGGAAGTTGATCGTCTGGCCCTTGTCACCGAAATGCGTGTGGAACAGCAGCGCGGTCAGCAGGGTGAACGCGGCCATCAATAGCGCCACCGGGCGCACGCGATAACCGAGCAGCAAGGCGGTGGCCAGCCCCAATTCGGCGATCAGCGCAATGCCGTAGGCCAATGTGGGGAAGGGTGCGCCGGAGGCGGCGATGTAGCTGATGGTGGCGCCGGGCGCCATGAGCTTGCCGATCCCGCTGTATAAAAACAGCGCGACCAGTAGGGCACGGCCAAGCAGTAGGGTGTAACTCTGGTTTGTACTCATTGTGCGACCTGCAGGTGGTGGGAGGAATTTTCAGCGGATCATTTACCCACCTGCATCACCAGGGAAGGCGTATCTGGTTATTCACACTATTTGCTTTGGTTATAGGTCATTCATTTCAACGCCGGGTCGCCTGGATTCAAGCGTTTCCAAGCCTGTATGACTGTCTGTGCCTTGGGCTCCTGGCCGTTCTCCAAGTAGTACTCTGTCAAACAGGTGGCTTGAAATTGCAGCGATTTTCCCAGAGTTGGCTATACCTACAGCTCAGTGTCTCGACGATGACAGCCAGGGAGTTCAATGATGAAATCAAGGCTAATGATCAGCACGCTGTGCGTTGCAATGGCAATGCTCGGCTGTGCCAGCAAGGTAACGCAACCGGACGAATATTCAGGTTTTCTCTCGGACTACAGCCACCTCAAAGAAGCGAAGTCGCCTTCAGGGGCCGAGGTGATGCGCTGGGTGGATCCCGACTTGAATCTGAATAACTACACCGCAGTGTTTATCGAACCGACGCAGTTCTACCCCAAGCCCCAAGCCACCGCGAAAATTCCGGACAGCACCCTCAACGGCATCAACACCTATTACAACCAGGCGCTCAAGCGTGAGCTGGCCAAGTCGCTGCCGCTGGCCAACGCGCCAGGCCCAGGTGTGATCGTGGTGCGCGCGGCCATTAGCGCCGTCAGCAGCAAGACCGAAAGCCTCAAGCCCTACGAGTACATTCCAGTGGCGTTGGTGGCTGCCGCAGTGAGCACCGGCACCGGCATTCGTGACCAGGAAACCACCCTGGGCACCGAGGCGCAGTTCCTCGACGGTGGCAGCGGCAAGGTGATTGCCCAGGTAGTGCGCAAAGGCACCGGCAAGCCGCTCTCTAACGACTCGCAGGTGATGAAGGCCGATGACGTGAAAAGCGTGATCGACGGCTGGGCGTCGGATTTGCATCAGTCCTATGTGAAGTTCAGGAAGAACTGATTAATGACTGTGGCAAGGGTGCGTCTTTAGGCGCGTGCCCGCGCTTGCGCACGGGCACGCTGCTCTTATCCGGGCATTACTTGAGCGGCGTCAGTGGCGGCAGCTTCCATTGACCATTCCCCACCTCAGGCTTGGGCAGGTAAATCCGCAGTACGGCGTAAAACGGACCGGGCGGGGCTGGCAACCAGTTACTTTGTTCGGCTTTTGGCGGCTCGTGGTGCTGCAAGGCCAAGGTCAGGCCGCCGTCGGCGTCCCGCTTGAGGTTGGGCAGCATCGCTGAGTTGATCAGGTAGCGCTTCTTGAGGTTGGGCGCCAACAGTTTGGTCTTGGCGTCGTACATGGTCAGTGACCAGAAGGCTTCAGCCGGTGGCAGTTGGTCCTTGGCAAAGTGCACGGTGTAGCTGTGGCGTGCGCCGTTGGCCGGTTTGCCTTCGCTGTCGACGAAATAGCTCATGTAGATGGCTTCGTCGGTGGAGTTGCCAAAAATGCCCAGGTTGGCGCCGGCGTAGCGGTACAGGTAGTTGTTTTTCAGGCGGTCACGGCTGCCGAACAGGTCGCTGCTGGTGACTTGGTGAGTGTCGACCTTGTCTTTTTTGAACGCAGCGAACTCGGCCCGGCCATCGGCAATTCCGTCTTCCAGAGCTTTGCGCTGTTCAGCGGTCAAGTCCTTGACCTTGAAGGGTGCGCCGGGCGCGATACCGATCCTGGCAAAACGCGCCATCAGGTCTTTTTCGCTGTCCTGGGGCGCGGCGAAGGCCAGCATGAAGTTCAGGTAACGAAACAGCTGCGGGCCTTCGGTCATGGTCGCCATGGGTTTAGGCCATTCGATCTTCGGCACCTTGGCCGGCGCAGGCTGCTTCACGTAGGCGCTCAGCGGCTGCACTTTGTAGCCATTCTGGATCTGCTTGACCTTGTTCAGGTCCTTTTCATCGAACAACTGCGTGCGGTACAGGGCGTAGGCGATGTTGCTTTCGCTGTAGATCACGCGGTCGATGTCGACCGGTTGCTGACCTTTCCAGTCCGGCCCGGCGATCATGTAGTGGCCACCATTGTTGCCGGTGCTGCGGGTGCCCAGGTAGGCAATGTTCTGGGTGTAGAGATCGATCAACTGCACCGAGTAGTAACGGTTGTCTTCAATCTTGGGCAGGGTCAATACCAATGGCTCTTTGCGCAGGTCCATCCACACGAAGGAGTAGGGCGTGTCCGAGTTCGGGGTGACGAAAGCGGTGTCCCTGGGCGTGAACACCTGGGCGGTATTGCCGATATGGTTGAACGGTGCCTTGTAGTTGGCACCGCCTTTGTCGACGGCCTGGGTGTAGAGCGTCTTGTACATCTCCACTACCGGGTAGCCATACAGGTAGGCTTCCTTGGCAATGGCCCGGGCTTCAGTCGGGGTCGCCGTGAAGTCGGCCCAGGCGCCGGTGCTCATGAGTATCGAGAGGCTCGCCAACAGCAGGCGCGTCGGTTTTCCAATCATGTTGTTGCGTCCTTCCTGAGTGCTTTTTAGAGGGCGTGGGATCAAAGCCCAGAGTTTCCAGTTTTATTTACCGAACGTCACGTTAATCCCTGCAAACAACGTGAACTGAGGTAAACCATCGCCCTTGCGCGCTACTGTCCATTGCGGTTCAGCAGGCTACCGGGCGAGGCGTCGAGGGCGATGGCCGCACCAGGCGCGAGGGGTAAAGCGTCGCAGGTTTCGGGCTCAAACGGTGGCCAACATCGATTTGACCCTGTCACGCAGTTGATCGATGGAGAACGGTTTGGCGATCACCTGCATACCTGCGGGTACGTCGATGTTTTCGGCATAGCCGCTGGCGAACAGGATCGGCAGGCCAGGGCGCAGTTCCCGTACCTTGGTCGCCAACTGCTTGCCGTTCATGTCAGGCAGGCCCACATCGGTCATCATCAGGTCGATAGGCTGACCGGTGTTTTCAACTACCTTGAGGGCCTCGCCGGCATCGGCAGCCTCAAGCACCGAGAACTCCAGCTCTTCGAGTACATCGACGACCAGCATGCGCACGATGGCGTCGTCTTCGACTACAAGGATGGTGGAGGGGGCAGCGCTCATAGGGGGAATTCCTTAGAAATGTAAAGGCAGGTCTCTGGCGGTTGAAAGACCGCTCTTGCTAATGAGTCGCGGCAATCTCGGCAAGTTCCCGCTGCAAGCAGGATATTGTGCAGGCAATAGGCCTCAATGTCTTGCAGGCTAAGAAATCTCTGGCGCGACGGCCGCCAGGAAAGCGGGCCGTCGCGTTGACATCCAGAGGGCTGGGCTTATTACAGCGGCAGGAAGAAATCCGACGGATCAATCTTCAATGACTTGGTGATGCTGTTCAGGTCCGCGCGATCGAAGACCGAAATCTTATACTCCGGCACGCTAGGGTTGTTGCCATAATGCGCCAACAGGTTTTTGGTCCGCCCGCTATTTAGTGTGCTTTCCAGACCGGCTCGCATGGCGGCCTCGTTATCGAAGATTGCCTTACCGAAGTTGGGGTCAAAATAAAACCATTCCTTCTTGCCGTTGGACACTACCACGCCGGCTGTTATGCCATGGCCAGGACCATTGATAAGTAGTGTTTTAGAGCTACTGGCATTCGCCAGTTCTGAAATGAGGGCGGTGTAAGGTACTTGCCTGGACGCCATACCAAGGTGGAACTGGTTCCCTAATGCGTCTTGAAGCCGGTTGAGTTCCTTACGAAACTGCGCCACTGCAGGCGCTTTTTTTGCCCTGGCGGCTTCAAGTGCAGCCAGTTTTGGGCTGGTTTTTTCCAGAATGGCAATCTCGGCAGGGCTTAGGGTCGGTACCATTGCGGTAAACAGGTTTTCAAGCAGAGTGTCTTGTTTGCCTTGTTTAATGGCGGCTGCCATCAGGTTTGACAGTGCTGCACACTCGCCTTCTGACAGCAGGGAAACTTGACTGAGGTAAAAACCCTGCGGAAGTGCTGTGACCTTGCCTCCTGCGGCTGTTACCTCTTCACTGAATACTTTGAAATTTTCCAGGCTGATATTGACTCTTCGATTTTCCATGTACTTGACCAATTGCCCAATTTCTTCGGCGGTTCGTCCGCGTGCTATCACCAGTTCTGCCAATTGATTGTTGGTCAGCGCGCCTGTGAAACCAGTGATAGTTTCTGGTGCTCCGGCGGAATACCCCCTCTTGTACGCATCAGGGTCAGTGATTTTCGCAGCATCGCGTGCTGCATTGAATCGGTCGGGCAGAACCTCCAGCTCATCTATCCGTTTGACCAGACTGCCGAGCGCCTCCGGTGTACGACGTTCTGCCACCGCCAGGCGTTTCAAGTCATCTATGCTCAAAGCTGTGGAGTAACCAAAGATTGAATCTGGCCGTCCTGTGTTTTGACCCCGAATGTAGCTGGTGCGGTCATCAAGTTTAGCTTTGGCGATTGCCGATACAAAGTCCTTGCGAAAGTTGGGATTGGTCGTAGGCGGCGCCACCACGGCACCTATCATCTTACCTAACCAGGTTTCGGTGAAAGACAGTTTAATTTCACCCTCGAGGGCGGCTACCGAGGGCGTAAAACCTTTGAGCGCAGGACCATACGGTCTGTTGGTGGCAGGGTCATAGTTGTACCATTTGCCGTCCCGGAACACGGCACTACCATCGATGCTCTGCTCTGCGACCTTGCAGGTGCCGATTGCCACAATGCCATGGCTTTTACTGGCAGCCTTGAGCAGGTCGTAGCTGCCGCTTGCGCCTCTTAGCATATTCGCCAATTCAACACTCTTGGTGGCTCCCTTGGCGAGCAGCTTTCCACCCCCGGTTAGCAGGCTACCCACTAGACCAGTGGGAAGTGGGTTGAGCGCCTCCAATGTGGACATCCCCAGGAATTTGATAACTTTTGCAGTTTTATGGCTGACGCTCAAGCCTTTACCCAAGGCTTTGGTGGCTTGCGCCGCCTTCCCCGCGCCCAGGGTGACGAATCCCAAAAGATCAAAGGCCAAGTCTCCCACCGCTTCACCGTAGCGACCGTTAGACAAGTTGACGATGGCGGCCCGAAACGGGATCAGATCGAGAAGGAAATTCCCGATGACCTGGTCACCCTTCCGATCTTTGTCGAAGGAGGTCATGCCCCGGCAGTGGTCGAGGAAACTTTCCTTTTCCAGCCCCAGGGCATTGACGTAGAAATCGGCAATGTTATTGGTCCGGTCGCAGTTGTAGCTGTCGGGGATTGCAGGCGTTTCTGGACGCTCGGCGCTATTGGGGGCGGGAGAGCCGCTGAAAGGGTGATACGGCCTCACCATCGATACAATTTTTTCCGATTTTTCGTTTATTGTTTCACGGTGATCGAGCAGTGTAGCCAACCGGTCATTTTGTTTGGCAATTGTCCCCTTAGTGGTGTCAATTTCATAAAGACTGGTCTCCCCCTTGAGAGTGGCTTTGACAATCAGCGTATGCCCGCGCTTCACCAGTTCGAGCGGCTTGCCTTCTGTGCTTTTGTAATCATTGCTGTAGAAATATTCGAGCTTGCCGAATTCAAAGTTTTTGCGATCGGCCAATGGCAATTGGGAGATCAGGTGTTTGACCATTCCATGGTGGCCTTCTTTTTGCGCCTTTATCGACGACTCGAACTGGGCCTTGAAAACTTCGGGTGCGTGTAACCTATCGGAGCGTGCGAACGCGTTGAACGCATCAATGGGAACACGGCGGTCATTGGTGATCCATTTGTATGTTTCCCCTAGTTTTTCCCCTTCCATCACAATATCGAGCATCGATCGTAATCTTGGATCGCCTGCGCGCGCGCGGCCTGTGTATTGCTTGGCCAGCACTTGAGCTTCAAAAAACGCTGGGTCAAGATCCGGAAACTCTGTTCTGAGGCAATTGAGCGCAATCTCTTTTCGAGAGGCCAATGGCGTGTATAAACCCGTAGAAGTCTGCGCCAGCGCCTGCAGCCGGCTGTTGTAGGCCACTCTGACCTGCTCCATTTCAGTCTCTGCAGGTTCAGGAGTTGAGGGCACCAATACGCCATCGATCGGAGTCCAGGTGGTTTGCAAGATCGGCAGCAAACCATTGGCCAATCCCCACTCTTTCAGGGCTTCGCGCTGGGCAACTTGAACGTCGATATTGTTGGCCGGTATGGACTCCGCGCTGGCAATCACCTCGGCATAGGTCATGCCAGGTACCCGGCCAGGCGTCTGGGCTTCGATCTTGGCTGCCGCTATTGTCAATTGCCCCCAGAGAACACCGCCAACTTTCACGTTCGGGGGAATATCCTTGATCAGTAAGTGCGGGGCTCGGCTCGCCAATAGCACATGAGTTGCAAGTTTAGCCGTTGACTCTGACGCCAGACCTTCCTTGATCAGATACTTGCTCAGGTGCTCGGCCACCAGCGAGGGTGGTTGTCCCCAATACACCGGGGAGTCGAGATAGACATCACCGATTTTTTTGGGTTCTGGATAAAAAAGACCACCCAAGTCGAGCCCGTCGTTTATAGCGGTCAACAGGTAGTCATAAATACTGGTGGCTGTGGACACACCCTTGAGGTGTGTCTGTAACGCCTGCCCCAATGCCTGGGCCCTGGGGGTATCGAATAATTTTTGTAGCGCCGCTTGAGGGGCGCCCTGCAAGTCACTGTGCGTGACCGAACTGCCTTGCAACAAGTAGTGCAGCGTGCCGTTGGTATGTGTCGCCCGCAACGGCAAGCCAGGCAAGCCGCTTTTACCGGATAACAGGAACGAACGAATACTCTTCCTTTCTTCTTGCGACATCGGAATGGGCCAGGACAGTCCACCGCCCAAGTTTCCCAGCACCGGAATTGAAGCCCTTTGCTCAATTTGCTTGGCCAGCGCAGCGACTTGATCGGCGGTAACCGGCAGTTCATAACCCAGATCGGTAATGACGGTCGCTAATGTCGGCGGTGTGGAACGGGTCAAGGCGTAGGTGGAACCTACGAAAGGCGTGTCAATTTGGCTTTTTAGAGCGCTTGAAATTTGGTCTGGGGTAAGGGGCTCGCCATTATTCTGAGTACCCATGAGCTTAAGCTGGTCGACCAAATTGAAAAGATTCTGCTGGTCTGCCTGTAACTGTTTTACGGGCTTGGTTAGTGTTCTTGGGACTAGGGGCGTGTTTTGAGCTTCTGGATTTGTTGATGCCTGGGGGGCAAGCTCAGGCGTGTTCTGGCCGACGGTGACGGTTATGGTTTGTTGAGTAACACTGGAAATGCTCATTTAACTTACCTTGCTGGTTCATAAAAGACGCCTTCCCAAAGGTCTTCCGTGTTCCTGAGGCGCAGTGTTGAGTGCGATCGCAATGAAGGTTCGTTCCACCTGGGTTGTAGGCGTATGTTTGCAGTTGTGTAAAAGAGCTGAAAAAACCAGTGCTGGAAACGCCTGATACCTACACGCAGCGGGTAGGTTTTTGCGTCAAATCAACGCACAAACATAGCCCTGGCCATCGTTATTCGGGCAAACTCCCCCTTTTTCCGCACTTGGCCAAGGCATGCCCATGACTCCCGCGTCGTCCGTCGATGAAAAGAGCTTCCGTACCCTGCTGAGCCGTAACGTGGCGTTGCCGTTGGGCGTCGGCGTACTCAGCGCGGTGTTTTTCGTCTGCCTGATCACTTATTTGCTGTCGGTGATTCAGTGGGTGGAGCACACCGACCGGGTCATCAATAACCTCAATGAGTCGTCCAAGCTAACGGTGGACCTGGAAACCGGCTTGCGCGGCTTCTTGATCACCGGCGACGAGCATTTCCTCGACCCTTACGAAGTGGCCAAGCCGCGGATCATTGGTGATTTGCGCAACCTGCAGGAGCTGGTGGCGGACAATCCGCAGCAGGTCGATCGCCTCAAGCGCCTGGAGGCGATGCAATACGAGTGGAACAAGTACGCCCAGTCGATGATCGACTTGCAGCGCAGCAGCGGTGACTACCGTGCGGCGGTGAAGGCCGGCCGGGGCAAGAGCCTGACCGACGCGATCCGCAACGAATACACGGATGCAGTGGCGATGGAGCAAGCGTTCCGTGTCAGCCGCAATGCCGACGTGACCCGCACAACGATCATCAGCGTCACCTCGTACCTGGCTTTCGTGCTTGGGTTGAGCGGTTTTCTGGCCTATATCGGCAGAAAGAATTTAATTGCACTTTCAGATAGTTACAGCGCAAACCTCGCGTCACAACAGAAGATCGCGCGGCGCCTGGAGCAGCAGGCCTGGTTGCGTAATGGCCAGACCGAACTGGCCGAACAGGTGCTCGGCCAACTGACTCTGAACATGCTCGGCCGCAATATTCTGCAGTTTTTTGCCCAATACATGGGTTCGGCGGTCGCGGCGCTGTATGTGCGTGAAGAACACGGCGGGCTCAAGCGTGTGGCCACCTACGGTTTCTCCCGTGAGCAGGAACAAAAAGAGCAGGCGATCTACAACGACGAGGGCATCGTCGGTCAGGCGGCCCAGCTTGATCGCTCGATTCGCCTGGACGATGTGCCGGTGGATTATTTCAAGGTCAGTTCCGGCTTGGGCGAAGGTGCGACCCGCAGCGTGTTGGTGGTACCGACCAGCGACGATGGTCGCGTCAACGGTGTGATCGAACTCGGCTTCCTGCGCCCGTTGGATGAGCGCGACGTCGAGTTGCTGGAGCTGATCGCCGGCAATATCGGCACCTCCATCGAAGCCGCCCGCTATCGCCAGCGCCTGCAGGAAGTGCTGGCCGAGACCCAGCAGCTCAACGAAGAGCTGCAAGTGCAGCAAGAAGAACTCAAAACCGCCAACGAAGAGCTCGAAGAACAGTCGCGCATCCTCAAGGAGTCCCAGGCCCACCTGGAAACCCAGCAGGCTGAGCTTGAGCAAACCAACGAGCAACTGGCCGAGCAGACCCAGACCCTGGCCGAACAGCGCGACGCCATGGACCGCAAGAACGTTCAGCTGAACCAGGCCCAGCTGGAGCTGGAAGACCGCGCCGATGAGCTGCAGCGCTCCAGCAAGTACAAGTCCGAATTCCTCGCCAATATGTCCCATGAGCTGCGCACGCCGCTCAACAGCTCGTTGATCCTGGCCAAGTTGCTGGCCGAGAACCCCCAGGAAAACCTCAGCGCCGAACAGGTCAAGTTTGCCGAGTCGATCTATTCGGCGGGCAATGACCTGCTGAACCTGATCAACGACATCCTGGATATTTCCAAGGTCGAAGCCGGCAAGCTGGAAATGCGCCCGGAAAATTCCAGCGTGGCGCGCCTGGTCGATGGCCTGCGCGGGATGTTCGAGCCGCTGGCCGCTGACCGCAAGCTGGGCTTCCAGGTGGACATTCAAGCGGATGCGCCGCCGATGCTGTTCACCGACCGCCAGCGCCTGGAGCAGATCCTCAAGAACCTGCTGTCCAACGCGGTCAAGTTTACCGAGGCCGGTGATGTGAGCCTTTCGGTATCCCGTGCGCCAGGCGAGGGCATTGCCTTTACCGTGCGCGATTCGGGCATCGGCATCGCGCTGGACCAGCAGGAAAGCATCTTCGAAGCCTTCCGCCAGGCCGATGGCACCACCAACCGCCGTTACGGCGGCACCGGCCTGGGCCTGTCGATCTCGCGTGACCTGGCGACCTTGCTCGGCGGCTACATCAGCGTGACCAGCGAGCCGGGCAAGGGCAGCGTGTTCACCCTGGTGCTGCCGGAGCAGTATGTAGAACGTGAGGAGGGCGCCGCGCCGGTCGAGGCGCCACGCCAGGTTGTGGCGGCGCCTGCGCCCAAGCCCATCGCGATCTCGCCGTTGCCGGTGGCTGACGCCAAACAGATCCCGCGCTTTGCCGATGACCGTGACAAGGCGCCGTTCGCCACCCGCTGCATCCTGGTGGTGGAAGATGAACCCAATTTTGCCCGCATCCTCTTCGACCTCGCCCACGAACTGGGCTACCACTGCCTGGTCGCCCACGGCGCAGACGAAGGCTATAGCCTGGCCGAGGAGTACATCCCGGACGCGATCCTGCTGGACATGCGCCTGCCTGACCACTCCGGGCTGACCGTGCTGCAACGCCTCAAGGAACACGCCAATACCCGTCACATTCCGGTGCATGTGATCTCCGTCGAAGACCGCGTCGAAGCGGCCATGCACATGGGCGCCATCGGTTATGCGGTGAAGCCGACCACCCGCGAAGAGCTCAAGGACGTGTTTGCGCGCCTGGAAGCCAAGCTGACCCAAAAGGTCAAGCGCGTGCTGCTGGTGGAAGACGATGACCTGCAGCGCGACAGCATTGCCCGCCTGATCGGCGACGATGACATCGAAATCACCGACGTCGGCTACGCCCAGGCCGCACTGGACTTGCTGCGAACCAACATTTACGACTGCATGATCATCGACCTCAAGCTGCCGGACATGCTCGGCAACGAGCTGCTCAAGCGCATGGCCACCGAGGATATCTGTTCGTTCCCGCCGGTGATCGTCTACACCGGGCGCAACCTGACCCGCGACGAAGAGGCCGAGCTGCGCAAATACTCGCGCTCGATCATCATCAAAGGCGCGCGCTCACCTGAACGCTTGCTGGACGAAGTGACGCTGTTTCTGCACAAAGTCGAATCCCAGCTGTCCCATGACCGCCAGAAGATGCTCAAGACCGCCCGCAGCCGCGACAAGGTCTTCGAGGGGCGCAAGATCCTGTTGGTGGACGACGATGTGCGCAACATCTTCGCCCTGACCAGCGCCCTGGAGCACAAAGGCGCCGTGGTGGTGATCGGCCGTAATGGCCGTGAAGCCATCGACAAACTCAATGAAGTCGACGATATCGATCTGGTGCTGATGGACGTGATGATGCCGGAGATGGATGGTTACGAGGCGACAGCCTTGATCCGCCAGGACCCGCGCTGGAAGAAACTGCCGATTATTGCGGTGACGGCCAAGGCCATGAAGGACGATCAGGAACGCTGCCTGGCGGCGGGTTCCAACGATTACCTGGCCAAGCCGATCGATCTGGACCGGCTGTTCTCGCTGATTCGCGTATGGCTACCGAAGATGGAACGTATTTAAGTGGAGCGAAGTTTTTTGGATAAAAGCAGCGATATTGAGCTGCGCCTGCTGATCGAGGCGATTTACCTCAAGTACAGCTATGACTTTCGCGACTATTCCGGTGCGTCGGTCAAACGTCGCGTGGCGCATGCCTTGCGCCAGTTTGACTGCGCCACCATTTCGGCGTTGCAGGAGCGTGTGCTGCACGACCCGGCCGCTTTCATGCAGTTATTGCAGTTTCTGACGATCCCGGTGAGCGAGATGTTTCGCGACCCGTCGCACTTTCTGGCGATTCGCCGGGAAGTGGTGCCGCTGCTCAAGACCTACCCGTCGATCAAAATCTGGATTGCCGGCTGCAGCACGGGCGAGGAGGTGTACTCCATGGCCATCCTGCTGCGTGAAGAGGGCCTGCTTGAACGCACGATCATCTACGCCACGGACATCAACCCGGCCTCCCTGGACAAAGCCAAGCAAGGGATCTTTTCCCTGGAGAACGTGCGTGCGTACACCGCCAATTATCAGCAGGCCGGTGGCCAACGTTCATTTGCCGACTACTACACGGCGGCTTACGATTACGCGATCTTCGACAAGACGTTGCGTGAGAACGTGACGTTTGCCGACCATAGCTTGGCGACGGATAGCGTATTCTCAGAAACTCAATTAATTTCATGTCGTAACGTATTGATTTACTTCAATAAGAAACTACAAGATCGGGCGTTTGGGTTGTTTCATGAGTCGCTGTGCCATCGCGGTTTTCTGGTGCTGGGCAGTAAGGAAACCCTGGATTTTTCCGCCTACAGCAAGCAATTCGAACCTTTGGTCAAACAGGAACGGATCTACCGAAAATCATGAGCGACGCCGCAACCCAGCCCTCTCGCGCAATTGAAGCTATCGTCGTCGGCGCCTCCGCCGGCGGCGTTGAGGCGTTGCTGAGTATTTTTAGCGGGTTGCCGGACACATTCGGCTTGCCGATCATTGCGGTATTGCACCTGCCGGACGAGCGCCGCAGCCAATTGTCCGAAGTCTTTGCGCGGCGCTTGAGTATTCCGGTGCAGGAAGCGCGCGACAAGGAAATGATTGCACCAGGCACCCTGTATTTTGCCGGCCCCGGTTATCACCTGTCGGTGGAAAACGATCGCAGCCTGTCGATGAGCCAGGAAGACCGCGTGCACCATTCCCGGCCCGCCATCGATTACCTGTTCGCCTCGGCGGCCGATGCCTATGGCAAGGGCCTGCTGGCGATCCTGCTGACCGGCGCCAACCAGGACGGCGCGCGCGGCCTTGCCCATGTCAAACAATCGGGTGGCACCACCGTGGTCCAAGACCCCACAGAAGCACGCATCGCCGTGATGCCCCTGGCGGCGCTGGCCTTGCACACACCCGATCATATTCTCACCTTGAGCCAGATTGGCTCATTGCTGGCTTCCCTGGAATCTTCCCCATGTTAAGTACTGTCCAGGCCAAACTGCTGATCGTCGACGATCTGCCGGAAAACCTGCTGGCCCTCGAAGCGCTGATCAAGCGCGAGGATCGCCAGGTCTTCAAGGCCTTGAGCGCCGACGAGGCCTTGTCACTGTTGCTGGAGCATGAGTTCGCCATGGCGATTCTCGATGTGCAGATGCCCGGCATGAACGGTTTCGAGCTGGCCGAACTGATGCGCGGCACCGAAAAGACCAAGAATATCCCGATTGTGTTCGTCAGCGCCGCCGGCCGCGAGCTCAACTACGCCTTCAAAGGCTATGAAAGCGGTGCGGTGGATTTCTTGCACAAGCCGCTGGATATCCACGCGGTCAAGAGCAAGGTCAATGTGTTCGTCGACCTGTACCGCCAGAGCAAGGCCATGAAACAGCAGGTCGAAGCCCTGGAGCGCAGCCGCCGCGAGCAGGAGCTGCTGCTGACGCGCCTGCAGGCCACCCAGGCCGAGCTTGAGCAGGCCGTGCGCATGCGTGACGACTTCATGTCGATTGTCGCCCACGAAGTGCGTACACCGCTCAATGGGCTGATCCTCGAGACCCAGCTGCGCAAGATGCACCTGGCGCGCGACAACGCCGCCGCCTTCACCCTGGACAAGATGCACGCCATGGTCGACCGCGATGAGCGCCAGATTCAAAGCCTGATCCGCCTGATCGAAGACATGCTCGACGTGTCGCGCATTCGCACCGGCAAACTCTCGATTCGCCCGGCGCGCTTTGACCTGGCGCAGTTGGTGCGCAACCTGGTGCAAAACTTCGCTCCGCAAGTGGCATCCACCGGCTCAACCATGCACCTGGTGGCCAATGAAGCGGTGGAGGGCAACTGGGACGAGTTCCGTATCGAGCAAGTGGTCACCAACCTGCTGACCAACGCCCTGCGTTATGGGGCCAAGAGCCCGGTGGACGTGCGCGTATACACCGAACACGGTGAGGCGCGGGTCGAGGTGCGTGACCGTGGCATTGGCATCAGCGCAGACAACCAGAAGCGTATTTTCCAGCAATTCGAGCGTGTTTCGGCCAGCCACGTCGCAGCAGGCCTGGGCCTGGGCTTGTTTATTTCCGAGCAGATCGTGACCGCCCATGGCGGCACCATCGAGGTCGAAAGCCAGATAGGCGAGGGCGCGTTGTTCAGGGTGTGCCTGCCACTGGGCGAGCCGCAATGAAATCAATCGTCACCTCGACGCAACCTCTGCGTGACCCCATGGTCGTACTTGCAGCAATTGACCGGACAAAGGCTTCCCATGAGTGAAGATGCACAAGATGTCGTACTGATCGTCGAAGACGACGAATCCATTATGTTCGTGCTCGGCGAATACCTGGCGGGCCTGGGCTACCGGGTGCTGAAGGCGATCGATGGGGAGCAGGCCTTCGAGATTCTCGCCACCAAGCCGCACCTGGACCTGATGGTCACGGACTACCGCCTGCCGGGCGGGATTTCCGGGGTGCAGATCGCTGAGCCTGCGATCAAGCTGCGACCTGAATTGAAAGTGATCTTTATCAGCGGTTACCCGCAGGAAATAGTCGACTGCAATAGCCCGATCACGCGCAACGCGCCGATCCTGGCCAAGCCGTTTGATCTGGATACCTTGCAAGAGCATATCCAGCGCCTGCTGGCCTGAAAGCGCCAGGGCTGCCTCGCAGCAGCCCTATTGCTTGATCATCTCGCGCACCTTGGCGGTCAGCAGGTCGAAGGTGAACGGCTTGGTGATCAGCTGCATCCCCGGGTCCAGAAACCCACCGCGCACCGCCGCGTGCTCGGCGTAACCAGTGATAAACAATACCTTCAGATCCGGGCGCAATTGCCGCCCGATTTCTGCCAGTTGGCGCCCGTTCATGCCGGGCAAGCCCACATCGCTGATTAACAGGTCAATGCGCTGATCTGACTGGATAATCGGCACCGCCGTGTTGGCATCACCCGCCTCGACAAAGGCATAGCCCAACTCCTTGAGCACCACGCTGACCAGTACGCGCACGGCTGGATCATCCTCGACGATCAGGACTGTCTCGCCTGCATTGGCGAACGGCAGCAGTGCCGGGTTGACGGCAACGTCCGCGATGCGTTCACCCATAAAACGCGGCAGGAACAGGCTGACAGTGGTGCCCTTGCCAACCTCGCTGTGGATGGTCACATGCCCATGGGATTGGCGGGCAAAGCCGTAGATCATCGACAGGCCCAGGCCGGTGCCCTGGCCGATCGGCTTGGTGGTGAAGAACGGGTCGAAGACACGGCCCAGCAAGCTTTCCGGAATACCGCAGCCGGTGTCACTGACGCTCAGTTCCACGTAATCACCAGGCAGCAAGGTGCCATAGGCGGCGGTGAACACGTTGTCCAGGTGGCGGTTGGTGGTCTCCACGGTGAGGCTGCCACCCGTGGGCATGGCATCGCGCGCGTTGATCACCAGGTTGAGCAGGGCGCTCTCCAGCTGATTGGGGTCGGCCTCGGCGGTCCACAGTTCAGCGGTGAGGCGCATGTCCAAGGCAATGCTTTCGTTGATACTGCGTTGCAACAGTTCGCCCATGGAGCTGACCAACTGATTGATCTCTACGGGCTTTGAGTCCAGCGACTGGCGACGTGAGAAGGCAAGCAGGCGATGGGTCAGGCCGGCGGCGCGGTTGGCCGAGGTCACACCCAGGTCAATCAGACTGTCCAGATCGTCCAGTTTCCCACGGGCAACCCGCCTGCGCAGCAACTCCAGGCTGCCGATAATGCCGGTAAGCATGTTATTGAAGTCGTGGGCGATACCGCCGGTCAACTGGCCGACAGCCTCCATTTTCTGAGACTGGCGCAGAGCTTCTTCGTTGTTGCGCAGTTGCGCCGTGCGCTCTTCAACCTGCTGCTCAAGGGTCTCCAGGGTGCTTTGCAGGCGCCGTTCGCTTTCGCTCAAATCAACCAGGCGGTCACGGGCCTCATATTGACGGCGTCGCCCACGCAGCGCGGCGCTCACCAGGCTGATCAGGGTTACCGGATGGAAAGGGCGCTCCAGGAAGGTCACGTTGCCCAGCAGGCCACTCAGGTGGGATGAGCCATTTTGCTCACTGCCGCCATGGTGAGTCATCAGCACGATGGGCAAGTCGGACCAGGCCGGTTGCTCGTGGAGGTAGTGCAACAGAGGTTCCATATCCACACCGCGCAGGGCTTCGGCGGCAATCACCAACATGCCGACGCCTTGCTCAAGTGCTTGGCAGAGTTCAGTCAGGTTAGCGGCAACCATGCCGGTGTAGCCGGCTTCATTAAGCATCATCAGCGCCAGGGAGCCGTCACGGCCCAATGGCGCGAGGATGATTGCGCGCTCGGAGACGGGAGTAAGGCCGGTCACACGCCCTCTTCCTTGAGCAGTGGGGAACCGGCGCCCATATAGGTTGGGATACCGCGTAGTACGCCCTGGAAGTTGTCCAGAGGCTCGCCCACCGTCAGGCCATTGCTGGCGATGCGGTATTCGCGAATGGTCGATTCGTGGGTGCCGGTGCGTTTCTTGATGATCGAGATGGCACGGCGCACCTTGCCGAGGGCTTCGAAGTAACGCAACAGGATCACGGTATCGGCCAGGTAGGTAATGTCGACGGGGGCTTGCATGTCGCCCACGAGCCCATGTTGAGCCACCGTCATGAACGTCGCCGCGCCGCGACGGTTCAGGTACAGCAGCAGCTCATGCATATGCAGGATCAACGCGTTTTCTTCAGGCATCGCCGCCTGGTAACCGTTGATACTGTCGATGACTACGGTTTTGATCCCACGTTCATCGACGCAACGCCTGACTCGGTGGGAGAACTCGCCAGGCGACAGCTCTGCCGCGTCCACTTGCTCGATCAGCAAGTTGCCGGTGTCTTGCAGCGCGGCAAGGTCAATACCCATGTTTTTCATGCGCTCGAACAACAGGCCCAGCTCTTCATCAAAAATAAACAGCGCGGCTTTTTCGCCACGCGCCACGGCGGCGGCGGCAAAGATCATCGAGATCAAGGATTTGCCGGTGCCGGCGGGGCCGAGTATCAGCGTGCTGGAGCCGGTTTCTACGCCGCCGCCCATCAAGGCGTCCATTTCACGGATGCCACTGCTCAAGGTCTGACGCACGTAGCCACCACGATGCTCGGCGGCCACCAGGCGTGGGAACACGTGGATGCCATCCTGCATGATGGTGAAGTCGTGAAAGCCGCCACGGTATTTCTGGCCACGGTACTTCACCACACGGATGCGGCGGCGTTCAGCGCCGTAGTTGGGCGTCAGTTCTTCCAGGCGAATCACGCCATGGGCCACGCTGTGCACGGTTTTATCCAGGGATTCGGTGGTCAGGTCGTCAAGCAGCAGGACGGTGGCGTCATAGCGCACAAAGTAGTGCTTGATCGCCAGGATCTGGCGGCGGTAGCGCAGCGAGCTTTGCGCCAGCAGGCGGATTTCCGAAAGGCTGTCGATCACCACTCGGGTCGGCTTGACGCGTTCCACTACCTCGAAAATCTGCCGGGTGGCTTCACCCAGTTCCAGGTCGGAGGAGTACAGCAGGCTTTGCTGGTGTTCGGCGTTGAGCAGGCTTTCTGGTGGGGTCAGTTCGAAGATGTGAATGTTGTTGTCCAGGTCCCAGCCGTGGGACTTGGCGCCCTGGCGCAACTCGCGTTCGGTTTCTGACAGGGTGATGTATAGGGATCGCTCACCGTTTTTCGCGCCGGCTTGCAGGAAGTGCAGCGCCACGGTGGTTTTCCCGGTGCCGGGTTCGCCTTCCAGCAGGAACAGGTGGCTGCGCGATAGCCCCCCGGAAAGAATGTCGTCAAGACCTTCGATGCCGGTGGCCGCCTTTTCACTGAACAGCTCTTTGAATGTAGACAAGAAGTGCCCTCGGGTCACGTACAAGTAAAGGGAGGCGCGTCGGCTTGGGCGCGCCATATTTACTTGACCGTGGCGGGTTGTGGCGGTTCAACCTGTCGCGTAAATCGTTGGATGGGTCGTTGGTGTGTATATCCGTTCCTGCGGTAACGGCGGCTTAGGGTTCCGCCCTTACGGCGGGTCACTTTTGCAAGGACGGAATGCCGGCCCAGTCAAAAGTAACCAAAAGGTCCTCGCCCCACCACTCGGCACCTCGCTTGGGCTCGGTGTGCCAGAACGAAGGCCATCGTGGTTAACGGGGCGTCTCAGATCAAGATCAAGATCTACAGCACGGCGGCCTGAAAGCCGACCTGAGTGGTTGAATCAAAAGCCAGATCAAGTGCAAAGCAACAGCAACCTGATGCAAAGCGGTCTAAATGTGGGAGCGGGCTTGCTCGCGAATGCGGTGGGTCAGTCAATTCATCTGTCACTGACCCAACGCA
>NZ_CBFHAZ010000051.1:0-42658 GCF_965653655.1 Pseudomonas onubensis
TGCAGTGTGTCAGTCAATTCATCTGTAACTGACACACTGCATTCGCGAGCAAGCCCGCTCCCACATTTTCACCGAGTTCGACTTGAGCTCTGCGTGGGTTTAGCCAGCCATCACCATCGGCGGCAAGGTGCCCAGCAGGGACACCGCGGCTACAGCTGAAATACCCAGCAACCATTCGAGCATCACACTGGCCTTCAAACTGCCCAGTCGCTCCTCGCAGTGCTCGATACGCAACCGGTTCAACAGCGCCAGCGCCAACATACCCAGCACCATCAGCACCTTGATCAACAAAATCAGCGCAAACCCGTTGAACAGCGGCGTGGGCCACAGCTGCCCGGTCAGCACGCGAACATTGATCAAACCCGTCACCAGCAATCCAGTAACCAGGCCATAACCCACACCGCTGAAACGCTTGAGGATCGGCTCCAGCGCAGGCTTTGGCGACAACCGCAGAATCAGCACCAGCAGCAACAACCCACCCAGCCAGGCGCCGACGCACGTGAGGTGCACCACTTGATTGAGGATCAGCAATTGCCCGCTCAGCCCATTGAGCATGGCGCCATGGCCGACCGGCGCCAGCGTCGCCAACAGCAATGCGCTCAACGGCAGGCGCAAGGTCGGCCAGGGTTTGATCAACACCACCACCAGCAGCAGGTTCAGCAACAGATGCCAGACCCACACCTGGCCGAAAAAGGTTTTGCCCAGCACCAACTGCACCGTGGCCGGTTGCAGCGCCGCGTCCCAACTGCCCGCCATGCTGGCGGTGATCAACAGCAGCCAGGCCACGCCGGAGAACAACCCCAGCCAGGCCAGGGCGCGGGTGATACGCAGCAGTTGCCGATCGAGTGCCGGCTGCACTTCGTTGCCCAGCAACCAGGGCCTGAAGGCACAGGCCCCGAACATCAACAGCACGACGATGAAATGCACGAAGCGGCACAGCACCAGCAGGGTTGCCATGGGTTATTGGCCGACCTTGAAGCTGTATTCACCGTTGCTCTTGTGGGTGTCGACCGAGACGGCGTTCCACACCACTTTGTAGTTACCCGCGGCCAGCGGCGCGGCGGGTGTGACCACCAGGGTTTTCTTGTCGGCGTCCGGGGTTTCCAGGCCTTTGATCGCGACTTCGGTGCCGTCTTTGCTCAGTGACACTTTGGTGAACGTGGCCTCGACGCCTTCGCTGAAGGTAAGGCGCAGGTCGGCGGGCGCGGCAACCGTGCTGTCTGCCGCCGGTGTCGAACTTTTGAGGTGGGCGTGGGCAAATGCCGCAGAAGCGCCCAGCAGGGAAGCGAGCAGGGTAACGGTGGTGAGGGCTTTCTTGATCAACATTGTTCAGTACCTTCAAGTGAGGGGAGGAAGTCATGGGTGGCTCGCACCGAGCGCTCCCACAGTGCTCCCAGCACCGGGTCGTCGGCGGCCACGCGAGGTCGAATAGTCATTGCAATGATCCTTCAAGTGGACCGCGATCCTAACCAATCCGTTTTTGGTGGGGAAGGTTCGCGTAGGAAGTTTCATCACTCGGCGGCAAACCGCTGCCTTTTTATCCGGTACATATCGCTGTCTGCGTGGCTGAGCAGGGTATCGGCGTCTGCACCGTCGGCCGGGTAAAACGCGACGCCCACGCTGCAGGACGGCATCCTGACCGAGCCAAACTCAGCGCCCAGCGGCTCGGCCATGGCCGCGAGTATCTGCGCCACCTTGCCGCTAACCGTTTCGTGTGACTGCACATCGGTCAGCAACACCGTGAATTCATCACCGCCCATGCGCGCCACCAGGTCGCTGTCACGCACGCAGCGTTCCAGCCGCCGTGCAATCACGCAGAGCACGCGATCGCCCACCGCGTGGCCATGCACATCGTTGATGGCCTTGAAGTCATTGACGTCCAGAAACAGCAACGCCAGCCGGGTGTTATCACGCCGTGCGGTGTGCAGGGCCGACGCCAGGCCATCGTTGAACAACGAACGGTTGGTGAGCGCCGTCAGCGGGTCATGGTGGGCGAGGAAGCGCAGTTCCTCCTCGGCCTGGGTGAGCGCCGTGACGTCGCGCGCCACGCCGATGCGCGCGCCGACTTCTTCGGACCAGAACGCTGCCCACAGGATATGCACCACGCTGCCATCCTTGCGCAGATAACGGTTGCGAAAATCCACGTGGGGCCTGCCGTTCATGACGCGCACAATCGAGGCGCGGGTGCGAGCCAGATCTTCGGCGTGCATGTAGTCGGTAATGAGGGTGCCGGTCAGCTCGTCGGCGCGGTAACCGAGCAGGGCTTGGCAGGCATCACTGACAAACACGATCAGGTTGTCACTGTCGACCACGAAAACCGTGTCCAGCATCAGGTGGATCAATTTCGGGTAGAGGGCGTGCAGGTCAACGGCCATAGGTCGGGGTGTCCGGTTCAGATGCGCCGATCATAGCCCGATCACGCAGGCTGACGCCTTCAATACTGCGGGCTTTGCGGCGCTGGCGCTAATCTCGCGATCAACGGCGTGTAGCCTAATGAAGCGGTTCATGATGTGATGCTTGAAAATGAATTGTATTTAGAAGTGACTGGGGCTCCACCATCCATGGGCAATCACAAGATCGGCATCCGGCGCAGCAACGTCGAGAAAATCCTGCTGGCGGCGGAGAAAGTCTTCGCCGAGAAGGGCTATGGCAGCACCGCCATGGCCGATATTGCCGAAGAAGTGCAACTGCCGCGCTCCAACCTGCATTACTACTTCAGCACCAAAAGCGAGCTGTACAGCGCGGTACTGTTCGACCTGCTGGACCTGTGGAAACAGGACGCCCTGAGCTTTGAAACCTTCGATGACCCACGGGTGGTGCTCAGCAGTTATATCCGCGCCAAGATGCAGCGCTCGCGCACGCGGCCGTATGGTTCGAAAGTCTGGGCGAATGAAATCATCCACGGCGCGCCAACCCTCGGTGAGGCGCTGGACGAAAGCCTGTACGACTGGGCCAAGATGAAGGAGGCGAAAATTCGTCAGTGGGTAGAAGACAAACGCATCCTGCCAGTGGAGCCTTCAAGCCTGCTGTATATGATTTGGGCCTCGACCCAGCACTATGCGGACTTTGATCATCAGGTGAAAATCTTGAATGATCACCAGCCGTTGTCGGATATGCAGTTCGAGAGGGCGATCCAGACGGTCACCAGTGTGATTTTGCGTGGGATTGGCTTGGAGCCTTGAGGTGCGTGGTGGGGCTGACGGCCTCTTCGCGAGCAAGCCCGCTCCCACAGTTGATCGCATTTTGCCTGAAGAAATGCAGTCGAATGTGGGAGCGGGCTTGCTCGCGAAGGCGGTCTAAAGGGCTACACAGCCTCGCGGTAAGGGTTACGCGGATCCTGCGTCCAGTTCAAAAACGGCTTGCCCGTTTCCATCGGCACCATCTCGATGCAATCGGCCACCGGGCAGGTGATCTGGCACAGATTGCAGCCGACGCACTCATCATCGATCACCTCGTATTTGTGCGTGCCGTCCGCCTGTTTCAAGCTGGCAATCGCCTGGTGCGAGGTGTCCTCGCAGGCAATATGGCAACGCCCACAGCCGATACACGCCTGCTGATCGATCTTGGCAATCACCTGATAGTTGATATCCAGGTACTTCCAATCCGTCGTATTGCCCACTGCCCGCCCGGAAAACTCCTGCAGGCTGGTGTAGCCCTGGCTGTCCATCCACCGCGACAGCCCGTCCTTCATCTCTTCCACAATCCGAAACCCATGCAGCATCGCCGCCGTACACACCTGCACCGCGCCACAGCCCAGTGCGACAAATTCCGCCGCATCGCGCCAGTTGCCAATGCCACCGATGCCGCAGATCGGCAGCCCTTGGGTCTGCGGGTCGCGGGCGATTTCGGCGACCATGTTCAACGCAATCGGCTTGACCGCCGAGCCGCAATAGCCGCCATGGGTACTTTGCGTGCCGACCACCGGCAGGGCGACCATGCGCTCCAGGTCCACACTGGTGATGGAGTTGATGGTGTTGATCAACGACACCGCGTCTGCGCCGCCGCGATACGCCGCGCGTGCCGCCACGCGTATATCGGTGATGTTCGGCGTGAGCTTGACGATCACCGGCAACGAGCAGTAGGTCTTGCACCAGCGCGTCACCTGTTCCACGTATTCCGGCACCTGGCCGACCGCTGCGCCCATGCCGCGCTCGGGCATGCCGTGGGGGCAGCCGAAGTTCAGCTCGATGCCATCGCAACCGGTGGCCTCCACCAATGGCAGGATGTTTTTCCAGGATTCTTCAACGCACGGCACCATCAGCGAGACGATCAAGGCGCGGTCGGGCCAATCCTTTTTCACCTGGGTGATTTCCTGAAGATTGATCTCCAGGGAGCGGTCGGTGATCAACTCGATATTGTTGATGCCCAGTACTTCACGGTTGGCACCGTAGTGCGCTGAATAACGTGACGAGACGTTGACCGCCGCCGGGTCTTCACCGAGGGTTTTCCACACCACGCCGCCCCAGCCGGCTTCAAAGGCGCGGACCACGTTGTAGGCCTTGTCGGTGGGCGGCGCGGAGGCCAGCCAGAATGGGTTAGGGGCTTTGATACCGGCGAATACAATCGAGAGATCGGCCATTACGCAGCCTCCACGTTCAGCATGAGTTGGGCGTGCATGGCTTCGGCGGCCAGCTTGCCGTGTTGCACCGCCTGCACGGTGAGGTCCTGGCCGAGGCTGACGCAATCGCCCCCGGCATAGATACCCGGGATGCTGGTTTGCAGCTGTTCGTCGACGAAGATGCGCTCGCCCACGCGGTGCAGTTGCTGGGCCAAGGGGTCGTGCAGTGCCTCGCTGTCAAAACCTTGGCCGATGGCTTTGAAGATCGCGTCGCAGGCCAGTTCAAAGGCCTCGCCCGTGGGCTGCAGGCGACCTTTGTCCATGCGCGTGCGTAAAAAGCGCATGCCGCGCACTCGGCCTTGAGCATCCAGCAACACTTCATCCGGTTGAGCCCAGGTCAGCAGCCGCACCTGATTGGCCTTGGCAATCTCCTGTTCATGGTGAGTGGCGCCCATGTCGGCCAAGCCGCGGCGATACACCAGGTTCACGTCGCGGGCGCCGAGGCGGGCCATTTGCACGGCCATGTCGATGGCGGTGTTACCGGCGCCGAGCACGATGCAGCGGTCGGCCAAGGGCAGTTGGCTGAGGTCATCGGCCTGGCGCAGTTCGCGGATATAGTCGGTGGCGGCGAGCAGGCCGGGCGCATCTTCATGGGGCAAGCCCAGCTGTTTGCTGGCGGCAAGGCCCAGGCCCAAAAATACCGAATCGAATTGCTGATGCAGTTCGCTCAAGGTCAGGTTGCCACCCAGGCGCTGGCCGTGGCGGATCTCGATGCCACCGATCTGCAACAGGAAATCCAGCTCCTTCTGGGCAAAATCATCCACCAGCTTGTACTTGGCGATCCCGTATTCATTCAGGCCGCCGGCTTTTTCTTGTGCTTCGAAAATCACCACGTCATGGCCATGCAAGGCCGCACGGTGCGTGCAGGCCAGGCCCGCAGGCCCGGCGCCGACCACGGCGATGCGTTTGCCGGTCGGTGCCGCGCGCTGGAACGGGTGTTCGCGAAAGTGCGCGTTGTCGATGGCGTAGCGTTGCAACAAGCCGATCAGCACCGGCGCGCATTCTTCGGCGTTATTACGCACGCAGGCTTGCTGGCACAGAATCTCGGTGGGGCACACGCGGGCGCAGCTGCCGCCGAGGATGTTGGCCGAGAGGATTTTCTGCGCGGCGCCCTGCACGTTCTCGGTGTGGATATTGCGGATGAACGACGGGATGTCGATTTCGCTGGGGCACGCATTCACGCAAGGCGCGTCGTAGCAATACAGGCAGCGCGAGGCTTCCAGTTGGGCCTGGCGGGCGTTGAGGGGCGGCGCCAGGTCGGTGAAGTGGCTGGCGAGTGTCGGCCCATCTTCATGGGGATGGGGGAGGTGGGTCAGGGTCTGGATCACGGTTTTGGCCTCACGGTTGTTGAGGTGCTGCCTCTGATGGGCATTGGGTTTTGTGTCGCCTGTGTTGGCCTCTTCGCGAGCAAGCCCGCTCCCACATTCGACTGCGTTTATTCAGTTGAAATGGGATCGAGTGTGGGAGCGGGCTTGCTCGCGAAGGCGGCTTTAGCGGTTAACAGCTACTGGTTTGGAATGTGCAGCCCGCTTGCTCAACTGCTCAAACACCGCCGGGTACGCCGGCCGTTCCACATACCGCCCGGCCCCACGCTCGGCGCGCAAATCACCATCGGCCCATACCAGCTTGCCCTGGCTGATGGTGTGGCTCGGCACGCCGCGCACGGTCTTGCCTTCGAAGATGTTGAAGTCGACTTGCTGATGGTGGGTCTTGGCTGAAATTGTGCGCGTGCCCTGGGGGTCCCACAGCACCAGGTCTGCATCGGAACCCACGCGGATCGCGCCTTTGCGCGGGTACAGGTTGAATATCTTCGCGGTGTTGGTGGACGTCAGCGCAACGAACTCCTGCATCGACAGCCGCCCGGTGTTCACGCCCTCGTGCCACAGCAGCGCCATGCGGTCTTCGATACCGGCGGTGCCGTTGGGGATCTTGCTGAAGTCATCACGGCCGGCAGCTTTTTGCTCGGCGCAGAAGCAGCAGTGGTCGGTGGCAGTGGTGTGCAGGTTGCCCGACTGCAAGCCATGCCAGAGTGCCTCCTGATGCCCACGCGGGCGGAACGGCGGGCTCATCACGTAGCCAGCGGCGGTTTGCCAGTCGGGGTGCTGGTACACGCTGTCATCCAGCAGCAAGTGCCCGGCGAGCACTTCGCCGTAGACCGGCTGGCCTTTGCCACGGGCGTAGGTGATTTCATCCAGTGCTTCCTGAGTTGACACATGCACCAGGTACAACGGCGTGCCGATGGTCTCGGCGATACGGATGGCGCGGCTGGCTGCTTCACCTTCCACCTGGGACGGACGCGACAGCGGATGCGCTTCCGGCCCGGTAATGCCTTGGGCCATCAGCTTGCGTTGCAGGTGATACACCAGCTCGCCGTTTTCTGCGTGCACCGTCGGCACCGCGCCCAGTTCCAGGCAGCGCTCGAAGCTGGCGACCAGGGTGTCGTCCGCCGCCATGATCGCGTTTTTGTAAGCCATGAAGTGCTTGAAGCTGTTGATGCCATGGTGGCTGACCAACTCGGCCATCTCCTCGCGCACCTGCTCGCTCCACCAGGTGATCGCCACATGAAAACCGTAGTCGGAGGCGGATTTTTCCGCCCAGCCGCGCCACTGGTGAAAAGCCTCCATCAGCGATTGCTGCGGGTTGGGAATCACAAAGTCGATGATCGAGGTGGTGCCACCTGCCAGACCTGCTGCCGTGCCACTGAAAAAGTCTTCACTGGCCACGGTACCCATGAAGGGCAGTTGCATATGCGTATGCGGGTCGATGCCGCCGGGCATCAAGTATTGGCCGCTGCCATCGAGTGTTGCAGTGCCGGCGGGAATCTCCAGATTCGTGCCAATAGCGCGAATTAGACCGCCTGCGCACAACACATCGGCGCGGTAACTTTCATCATGGGTAATAACGGTGGCGCCACGGATCAACAGCGACATGTCGAGTTCCTCACAGGCTTGACCGGCTTGTGCCAGTTCTAAGTGTTGTAATGCTGCTTGCCGATGCAGGGTTTAATCCTGTCATCGGTGACAGGAATAGAAACTAGCCCGAGTTTTTCGAATGGGCAAGAAGATTTTTTATAAGCATATATCGTTATTAAGTTATTGATTTATAAGGATAAAAACTAAAAATCACCAAAATGTAGCGCCCCTTCACCATTTTGACGCACTTGACAGGTTCTTGAATTGAGCAACATTTCTTATTGCAAATCAGGCGCTTGAGACATGCCGCTTGACGGCGTGGGTAAATAAAAATAATTGTGTTGCACCAGATTGAGTCCTGACAGTTCGGGCAACTTTCGCGTTATTTAGCCTGAGTAAGGCGACAAGTACCCGGGGCACAATCGGAAAGCTGATAAACATCAGCCAGTTATATAAGCGGTGCGGGTTCAGAGGCGGTTATCGGCACGGATTTTGAGTGCAGTGACGGCTGGCCGAACCCGTGATGTCATGTTGTTTACGAGGTACTCCGGCCATCCGGCGCCCAGCGTTGGATGAGCAACAATAATTTTAAAAAAACCGTGGAGCGGCCATGCAACAGAACAGATCGCAAGTTATTGAGCGTAACGGCCTGTATGAACTCGAGGCCGGCCCCGACGTCCTCGACAGCCCGCGCTACAACCACGACATGGCACCCACCAAGGTGCATGAACGCACCTGGAACAAGTGGCACATCACCGCGCTGTGGGTCGGTATGTCGATCTGCGTGCCGACCTACACCCTGGGCGGGGTGCTCACCGCCTATTTCGGGCTGTCGGTGGGCGAGGCGCTGATCGCGATTTTGCTGGCCAATATCGTGGTGTTGATCCCGCTGACCCTTAACGCCTTCCCGGGCACCAAGTACGGCATTCCGTTTCCGGTGCTGTTGCGTTCGTCCTTTGGCATCCTGGGTTCCAACGTGCCGTGCCTGATTCGGGCGCTGGTGGCCTGTGGCTGGTTTGGTATCCAGACGATGTTCGGCGGGCTGGCGATTCACCTGTTCCTGGGCTCGATTTTCGAAGGCTGGAAGTCCCTCGGCGGCACCGGTGAAGTGATCGGCTTCATGATTTTCTGGACCTTGAACCTGTGGGTGGTGCTGCGCGGCGCCGAGTCGATCAAGCGCCTGGAAACCTTGTCGGCACCGCTGCTGGTGGCGGTGGGAATAGGCTTGCTGGTATGGGCGATGCCGAATGTGTCGCTGAGTGAACTGATGGCGATTCCTCCCAAGCGCCCCGAAGGCGCAAGCCTCACCGGTTACTTCATGGCCGGGCTAACGGCCATGGTCGGCTTCTGGGCCACCTTGTCGCTGAACATTCCCGACTTCAGCCGCTACGCCAAAAGCCAGAAGGACCAGATTCTCGGGCAGATTTTCGGCCTGCCGCTGACCATGTTCCTGTTCGCTGCCCTCGGCGTGATCATGACCGCGGCGTCGGTGAAGCTGGTGGGCGTCAGCGTCTCCGATCCCGTCACCCTGATCGGGCACATTCAGAGCCCGGTGTGGGTGGCCATCGCCATGGCGCTGATCATCATCGCCACCTTGTCCACCAACACCGCCGCGAACATCGTCTCGCCCACCAACGACTTCCAGAACATCGCGCCCAAGCTGATCAACCGCACCACAGCGGTGATCCTCACCGGCCTGGTCGGGCTGGCATTGATGGCCCACGAACTGCTGAAAAAACTCGGGCTGATCGTTTCGGATGTGAGCCTGGAAACCGTGTACTCCAACTGGTTGCTGGGCTACTCAAGCCTGCTCGGCCCGATCGCCGGGATCATGGTGGTGGACTATTTCATCACGCGCAAACAGCAGTTGGATCTGGCCGGTTTGTACCGCGATGACGTGTACCCGGCGTGGAACTGGAGTGGCTTTGTGGCCTTTGGTGTGCCGGTGGTGCTGACCTTGCTGTCGTTGGGCAGTGATGCGTTCAGCTGGTTTTACAGCTACGGCTGGTTCACCGGCTCGGCGTTGGGTGGGTTGTTGTATTACGGCCTGAATGCCAAGCGCCGAGCTCTGCCGTTGGCGGTAAAAACACCGCTGTAAAGGTTGGAATCCAGTCAAATGTGGGAGCGGGCTTGCTCGCGAATGCGGTGTATCAGTCGCCGCACATGTCGCCTGACACGACGCATTCGCGAGCAAGCCCGCTCCCACATTTTTGACCTCATTTCACTGCTGGAACCGCGTCAATTCATAAAAAATACAGCCTGAGGAGATCCCCATGAACGCTGCCCTGGACGTTCTGCAATCGACCCATCAGCACATCAACCGCGACCGCCTGTGGCAGTCGCTGATGGACCTGGCCAAACTCGGTGCCACGCCCAAGGGCGGTGTTTGCCGCCTGGCCCTCACCGACCTCGACCGCAAGGCCCGCGACCTGTTTGTGCAGTGGTGTGAAGACGCGGGTTGCACCGTGACCATCGATGGCATCGGCAATATTTTCGCCCGGCGCCCTGGCCGCAATCCCAACCTTCCACCGGTGATGACCGGCAGCCATATCGACACCCAGCCTACGGGCGGCAAGTTCGACGGCTGCTTCGGCGTGCTGGCGGGTGTGGAAGTGCTGCGCACCCTCAACGACCTCAAGATCGAAACCGAAGCGCCGCTGGAAGTGGTGGTGTGGACCAACGAAGAAGGCTCACGCTTCCCGCCGTGCATGATGGGCTCGGGTGTGTTTGCCGAGAAATTCACCCTGGCCGATACCTTGGCCAAGGTCGATGTGGATGGCGTCAGCGTGGGCGATGCGTTGAATGCGATTGGCTATGCGGGAACGCGGCCGGTCAGTGGTCACAAGGTGGGTGCGTATTTCGAAGCGCATATCGAGCAAGGGCCGATTCTTGAGGATGAGAAGAAAACCATCGGCGTAGTGCTGGGAGCATTGGGGCAGAAGTGGTTTGACCTGAAACTGCGCGGTGTTGAAGCGCATGCGGGGCCGACGCCGATGCACCTGCGCAAGGATGCTCTGGTGGGCGCGGCCGCCGTGGTGGCGGCGGTGAATGCGGCGGCGTTGGGGCATCAGCCGCATGCGTGCGGGACGGTCGGTTGCCTGCAAGCTTATCCAGGCTCACGCAATGTGATCCCCGGTGAAGTGCGCATGACGTTGGACTTGCGCCACCTGGAACCGACGCGGCTGGATTCGATGATTGCCCAGGTACGCACGGTGATCGACGAGACCTGTGCCAAGCATGGGCTGACATTTGAGCTGGAACCCACTGCCGACTTCCCGCCCTTGTACTTCGACAAAGGCTGCGTGGACGCGGTGCGTGATGCGGCGAATGGGTTGGGTTTGTCGAACATGGATATCGTCAGCGGGGCAGGGCACGACGCGATCTTTGTCGCTGAGTTGGGCCCGGCGGGGATGATCTTCGTGCCGTGTGAAGGTGGCATCAGCCATAACGAAATCGAGAATGCCGCGCCGGATGATCTGGCGGCAGGGTGTGCGGTGTTGTTGCGGGCGATGGTGGCGGCGTCGGCGGCGATTGCCAGCGGGAAGCTTGCTGCCTGATAGGGTGCTATCGCAGTACAGGTATCTAAGCAACTTCTGTTGAATACAAAGTCTGTGGCAAGCGGGCTGTTGTGGCGAGCAGGCTTGCCCTGCGTTGGGCTGCGCAGCAGCCCCAAAAAACAGACGCAGAGTTCTTTCAGGAGCATCTCGGTGTCTACATTGGGGCTGCTGCGCAGCCCAACGCAGGGCAAGCCTGCTCGCCACAGAGGCATGTGGCAGCTTTAAAAAGTTGGGTAGATACCTATGCTCATCGCAGGCAAGCCAGCTCCCACCTTTTGGTCTGTGAATACATTCCAAATGTGGGAGCTGGCTTGCCTGCGAAGAGGCCCTGACAGGCGACGCCGTTACTGCACACGTGCCTCGCCGCTTCCCTCAACTACTCGATCAACCAGCAACTGCACACACTCCACCATCCGACAAATCCCCAGCACCACGCTGCGCTGCGGACCTTCAACTTCAAAAGCCAGGTTCGCTGCGATGGCAGTGATGGATTCCAGATCCTGAGAGGCATTGACCAGCAGGGTTTCGGTGTCGAGGTTGGGGTGGAGGGTGAAGAGCAGGTTTGAGTCTGCGGTGGCGTGGTCTTTGTTCATCGCGAAGCCCTTTTAGTAAACGAGCGGCCACGGAATGTGGGCGCATAGATTCTAGGAGGAATTCGGCTTCTCACGACCGGTCGCTGAGTTGGCAGCGACCCGTGAAGATTAGTCAGGGCAGTTCCGAGCAACAACCCTAAAAACCTATAGGAAAAAGCCCGCTTTGAGGGGCTGGTGCAGGGTGTGTCCTAATCTATCGTATGAAGTTTCTTTTACGTCTTGCAGCGCTCAAAACTCTTCGTTTCCAGTGCTAGGTTTCGCCTCGAAAAAACCTAATGCAAAGGAAGCATGCAATGGCAAACCCTAAGCCGCCGCCTGGCGTATCAGTTAACGAAAATATGTTCATCGCCGCACATAAGAAGGATGTGCTCAAAGCAGGTTCAGCGTTCATGTACTCTTGGTTTTATACTCAGGTTCGTAATCGCGGGCCTTGGGACTACAAGCAAATCTCCAAAGAGTATGAAGCGTTTGGAAACTTCCATTATGGTGCTGTAGGCATTGCTGCCGGATTCAGTGAAGAAGTGCTTCTGCGTGCAGCGGGGCTTGCTCAAACCAGAGCCGGTACAGATAGACCCGAGTTTGGTCGTTGGTGGGGCGATGCGCCCTTCGGTGATGACCCAGTCGACCAGCATTGGATCAAGGAAGGAATCAGGTATGCCAGGTTCAGGTTCTACTAGGACGTCACGCTATTCGATGGTTACCACGACGCTGCTGGCGCTGTGCTTGCTGTATATCGCTGCTGACGGGTTATTTTCGCCAGGGCGTCCGCAATTGACAGAAGTCGTACTCCAGGTTCCGCTGAACGGCGAAGCATCCATCTATGCGGTCAAGGATGACCGGGGTGGGGCAACGGTTCCGTTCAACTACCGATACTATGTTTATCGAACCCTGGGCGCTGACGCAGAAGTATTGTCTGAATTGGAAAATGCCAATCCGTTTCTGGTGACGCGCGATGCCGCCGCAAAGGTTGATGTTCAAGGCCGGGCGGTTGCCGTTTCGGTGGCGGGCGAAGTGTCTGATTATCACAGCAGCACCTTGTACCGACATGCCAACGGCAGTGATTACACACAGGTGAACATTTTTCTGAATAGCCGGCCAGAGGGATGAAATTGATCGTTCCCGCGCTCTGGACGCGCTAAGCGTGGGAGCTGGCTTGCCTGCGATGGCGGTGTATCAGCCAACCCATCAGGCGCCTGGTTCACCGCCATCGCAGGCAAGCCAGCTCCCACCTTTAATCCCGGCTGTGCTTTGCCGATCGTTCCCACGCTCTGCGTGGGAATGCCGCTCTGGACGCTCTGCGTCCGCCCTTAAAGTCGTGACGCAGAGCGTCACCGGCTGCATGCCCACGCGGAGCGTGGGAACGATCTACAGGGGAGTTTCAGGCGCCGGGTTGCCAGCCGCCGCCGAGTGCCGTGACTAACCCTACACTCGCCTGCAACTGCCGCGTCTGCACGGCCTGCAAGGTTCGCTGTGCCTGTAACGCCGCCGTCTGTGCGGTGACCACATCCAGATAGCTCACGGCTCCGGCCTGATAGCTGTTCATCGCCAACGACTGCGTATGCTCCGCTGCGTCCGCTGCCGCTTGCTCGTCCTGGGCTTCCTGCTGCAAGTCGCGCAGTTGCGCCAGGTTATCTTCCACCTCACGCACCGCTTTCAGCACATGGCTACGGTACTGCGCCGATGCCTCTTCAAACTCGGCCTTGGCCTGGCGCTCATTGGCGCTCAGCCGCCCACCATCAAAGATCGGCAGATTCACCAACGGCCCCAACGCCCAGTAGCGGTTGCCGGCAGACAGCAGGTTGCCAACCCCTTGAGTCTGCCCGCCGATCAACCCGGTCAGACTGAAATCCGGGTACCACGCCGCCTTGGCCACGCCAATATTCGCATTGGCCGCAAACACCCGCCGTTCCGCCGCCGCAATGTCCGGACGACGTTGCAGCAGGTGGCTCGGCAGTTGCGATGGAATGCCCGGCAGGGCAATCAACTGCTGGCTCGGCGGCAATGTGAAGTTGCTGGCCGCCACACCCACCAACTCACCAATGGCGTGCTCGGTAAGGTTGCGTTGCCCGCGCACTTCATCCAATTGAGCCTTGGCTTCGGCCAGCTGGTTTTGCGCACGGGTCAGGTCCAGCTCCGAGGCGATCTGGCCTTCGTATCGGCTGTGCGTCAGTTGCAGCGCCTGGCTGAAATCATCCAGCGAGCTGTTCAGAATCCGGCTCTGTGCATCCAGCCCATTGAGTTGCACATACAGGGTCGCCAGCTGATGCTGCAGGCTCAGGCGCGCCACTGCCAGGTCATCCCCGGAGGCTTGTGCCTGGGCGTCACCGGCCGCGACTTGGTTGCGGATTTTGCCCCACAGGTCGAGGTCGTAACTCAGCGAAAACGCTGCGGTGTTGCTGTTGTACACCGATGGCTGCGTATCGCCGCGCAGTGGCCGCGAATCCGATTGCCGCTGGCGCAATGGCTGCGCGCTGGCGGTGATTTGCGGGAACAACCCAGCGTGCAATTGGCTGGCATACGCCTGGGACGCATCAAAGTGCGCCAGCGCCGCCGCCAGGTCAGGGTTGGCCTTGAGCAGTTGCTGTTGCAGGTCATTGAGATGCGGGTCGTTGTAGAGCTTCCACCATTCGGGTGCCAGTTGGTCGGACGGTTGCGCGCTGTGCCACGGGCCATCGCTGGTCTGTTCGCGGTAGCCGGCCGGCAGGTCAACCGAGGGCACCTTGTAGGTGGGTGCCATCGAGCAACCTTGCAGGGCCAGCAGCACCAGCGCCGCGAGAGGGTTAAACCTTATGCGCATGCGCACCTCCGGCTTGGGCAAGCTGTACCGGATCGCCTTCGCGCAGGGCGTCTGGCGGGTTGTCGACTACGCGGTCGGCGGGTTTGAGGCCTTGGTCGATCACCAGGCGCTCGCCCAGGTCCAGGCCGATATGGATGTCTTGCAGGTGTACGTGGTTCTGCGCGTCCAGCACCGCCACTTGGGTGCCTTGGGCGCGGAAGATCAAGGCGCTGGCCGGGATGCTCACGCCGTGGGTGTCGGCCGGAATCGGCAGCGTGGCTTCGGCGTAGTCACCGGGCAGCAGTTCGCCATTGGGATTGTCGGCGACAAACTGCGCAAGCAGGGTGCCGGAACGGCGGTCGATGGCGGTGGAGTCGCCGATCAGGCGCGCCTTGAAGTGTTCGCCAGGGTGCTCGGGCACGGTCAGTTCAGCCTCAAGCCCTGGGTGGATCACCGACGCGTAGTTCTGCGGCACCGGCACATACAGGCGCAACTGGTGGGTGTCGGCGATGTTGAACAGTTCCGGGTCGCTGTCGGTATCGGCCTTGATCAACTGGCCGATATCGGTATTGCGCGCGGTGATGGTGCCGGCGAACGGCGCGCGGATGGTCTTGTAGCTTTCCAGCGCCGACAGCCGCGCATAGTCGGCGGCGGCAGCTTCGGCGTTGGCTTTGGCCGCAGCGGCGTTGGAGGTTTTTTCATCTGCCTCCTGACGCGACACCGAGTGACTGGCGAGCAGGTTCTGCCAGCGTGTGGCGGTGGTTGCGGCCAGGCGCGCATTAGCCTGTTCCTGGAGCAGACGGGCGTGGGTTTGCGCCAGCTGCTGGTCGAGGTCCGGGCTGTCGATTTCGGCGAGGATTTGCCCGGCTTTCACTTGGCTGCCGATGTCGACTTTCCAGTCCTTCAAGTAGCCACTCACCCGCGCATGAATCGGCGCCTTGCTCCAGGCGTCGAGGTGCGCGGGCAGGCGCAGGGTGTCGCCGGCCGCGTTGAGCTTGGGCTGGAACACCATCACCTGGGGGATGGCGGCGGTTTCGGTCCAGGCAGTAACCGCTTCTTCGTGAGTAGTGCGAGCGTGCAGGCCGTTGGCGACCAACAGGGCGGCCAATGTCAGGCCGCCGACACCCATGAGCATCAGACGCTTGCGCGAGGGTTTGTGATCAGACGACATGTGGGGTTTCTCCAGCAGCTGCGCGAGTAGGGTGACGACCGTGGACCAGGCTGAAGACCACGGGTACAAACAACAAAGTGGCGATGGTGGCGAAGATCAAGCCACCGATGACGGCGCGGCCGAGCGGGGCGTTCTGCTCCTCGGAAATCGCCAGCGGCAACATGCCGATGATCATCGCCAGGGCGGTCATGCACACCGGGCGGAAGCGCGTGTAACCGGCTTCCATGGCGGCCTTTAGCGCGTCGCCATGTTCGGCCAGGCGTTCACGGCAGAAGCTCACCACCAGAATCGAGTTGGCGGTGGCCACGCCCATACAGAGGATGGCGCCGGTGAGTGCCGGCACCGACAGCGAGGTGCCGCTGAGGAACAGCATCCACACAATCCCCGCCAGTGCGGCCGGCAGTGCAGTGATGATCACAAACGGGTCAGCCCACGACTGGAAGTTGACCACGATCAGCAGGTAGATCAGCACCACGGCGCCGAGCAAGCCGAAGCTCAACCCGCTGAACGCTTCATGCAGCGCATCGATCTGCCCGTGCAGGCTGATCACCGCGCCTTTGGGGCGCATGGAGGCGGTGTCATCCAGCACTTTTTGCACGTCACGGGCCACGCCGCCGAGGTCGCGGCCTTGCACGTTGGCGTACAGGTCCAGGGTCGGCTCGATGTTGTAGTGGGTCACCACCGCTGGGCTTTGCACGCGGGAGATGCTCGCCACGCCGCCGAGGATTTGCGATTGCCCATCGGCGCCGGTCACCGGCAAGGCTTCCAGGGACGGCAAGCTGTCGAGACGGTATTGCGGGGTCGCGGCGACGATGGAGTACGACACGCCGTTGGCCGGGTTAAGCCAGAACGTCGGCGCCACCTGTGAGCTGCCGGCCAGCGAAGCGACCATGCTGTTGGTCACGTCACGCTCGGTGATGCCCAGGCCATTGGCGCGCATACGGTCGACGTTCACTTGTAACGACGGGTAGCCGGTGGACTGCTGGATGCGCAGGTCGGCAATGCCCGGAATATGTTGCAGGCGGCGCTCAAGTTCGATGGCGTAGGCGCGGTTTTCTGCATCGCTGCGCCCGGAGATTTTCACGTCCAGCGGCGCCGGGGCACCGAAGTTGAGGATCTGGCTGCTGATGTCGGCAGGCAGGAATGCAAAGTGGCTGCCGGGGAAGCTTTGCGGCAAGGCTTCACGCAGTTTTTTCACATAGTCGGCGGTCGGCGCATGGTCCTTTTTCAAGCTGACCTGGATGTCGCCATCCTGCGGGCCGATGGTGCCGCTGCTGCTGTAGGCCATGTCGATGCCGCTGAGCGGGATGCCGATGTTGTCGACGATGGTGTCGAGTTGCTCGGCCGGGATCACTTCGCGAATCCGCGCTTCAATGCGGTCGAACGCCGCCGCGCTTTCTTCAATACGCGTGCCCAATGGCAGGCGCACATGCAGGGCAAGGGCGCCGGCATCGGTGGCCGGGAAGAAGTCCTGGCCCAGGCTCGGCAACAGCAGGAACGAGGCCAGCACGCAGGCCAGGAAACCGACGATAAAGCGCTTGCGTGCGCCCAGCGCCAGGGTCAGCAGGCCGTGGTAGGTGTCACGGATATTCGAGAAATGCCGCTCAAAACCCTGCTGAAAGTTCAGCACCGATTGCAGCACCCGATTGCGCGGCTTTTTGTGCTGTTCACCTTCGTGATGGTTGATGAACTCATCTTCCGGGTGATGCCCAGGCCCTTGCTCCGGCGCGTGCGGCTTGAGCAAAAACATTGCCAGGGTCGGCACCAGGGTGCGCGAGAGAATGAACGAGCTGGCCATGGCGAAAATCACCGCCAGCGCCATCGGCCGGAACAGGTAACCGGCGATGCCTTGCAGCAGGAACATCGGTACAAACACGATGCAGATACACAACAGCGATACGAACGCCGGGCCGACGATCTGCGCGGCGCCGTCGAGGATCGCGGTCTTCACCGCCTTGCCTTGTTCCAGGTGCCAATTGATGTTTTCGATGGTCACTGTGGCATCGTCCACCAGAATCCCCACCGCCAATGCGAGCCCGCCGAGGGTCATGACGTTGAGGGTTTGCCCGGTGGCCGCCAGCAAGGCAATGGCCGACAACACCGCCAGAGGAATCGAGGCGGCGATGATCAAGGTGGAGCGCCAGCTGCCGAGGAACAGCAGGATCATCGCACTGGTCAGCAGTGCGGCAATGATGCCTTCCTGGGCCACGCTGCCCACCGATTGTTTAACGAACACCGAGGCGTCGCCCAGCAGTGAGGTCTTCAGCGACGGCGGCAGGGTTTCGTTGATGCGCGGCAGCATCTGGCGGATGCCGTCGATGATCGACAGGGTAGAAATGCTGCCGTTTTTCAGTGCTGGCATCAGCACTGCACGGTGGCCGTCGACGCGCACGATGTTGGTCTGCGGCGGCGAGCCGTCACGCACGTGGGCCACTTGGCCGATGGTGATGATTGCGCCGTCGACCGTCTTGATCGGCAGGTCGTTGAGCTCATCAATCGCCTTGGGGCTGTTATTGAGCAGGATCGTGTATTCGTTGGGGCCGAGTTTGGCGGTACCCACTGGAATGATCTGGTTTTGCAGCGCCAGCGCGTTGCCCACGTCCTGGGCCGACAAGCCTTTGGCAGCCAGCGCCTGGGGGTCGAGGTCGAGGGTGATCTGGCGTTGCTTGCCGCCCATTGGTGTGGGCATGGCCAGGCCGGGCAGGGCGCTCAAGGGCAGGCGGATATTGTTCTGCACCAGGTCGCGGATCTTGGCTTCCGAGAGGCTGGGACTGGAAAACGCCAGTTGCAGGATCGGCACCGTGGAAGCGCTGTAGTTGAGGATCAGCGGCGGCGTGATGCCGGGTGGCATCTGCTTGAGCACGGTTTGTGACACGGCCGTCACTTGGGCGTTGGCGGTGCGGATGTCCACACCCGGTTGGAAGAAGATCTTGACGATGCCCATGCCGGGCAGCGATTGCGATTCGATGTGTTCGATGTCGTTAACGGTGGTGCTCAAGGAGCGTTCGTAGGTGTAGATCACCCGACCGGCCATGGCGTCCGGGGACAGGCCGTTGTACTGCCAAACCACAGCGACGACGGGGATGCCGATATCGGGAAAAACATCCGTGGGGGTTCGCAGGGCCGCCATCGGCCCGATGATGCAGATGAATATGGCCAACACGATAAACGTGTAGGGCTTTTGCAGTGCGGTCTTTACCAGCCCGAGCATGCGTGAACCTCCGAGGGAGCAGGATTGCAAACCCCGGCAGTCTTGCCCGACCCACCTAACACGCACCTTTCAGCCAGGTGAAGGAACATTTAGTTAACGGCTGAAGATCGTTTCATATGTATTCATTTGTTCTACATAGAGCAGCTCTCCAAGCTTGTAACCCATCGGCGGCGACACATTTGAATCGCTGCCAATGTGTTTACTGAAGCCCTTTGGAGCCTTGCCATGTCACTCAAACCGCTGTTGTTGATCCCCGCGCTTGGTGTTGTTTTGTTGTTGTCGGCCTGTGCTGGCCCCATCCCTAAAGCTGACCCGAGCGAGGCGTGGATCGGTCTGAAGGAAGAAGCGCCAAATGACCTGATGGCCGAGCGCGTTGACGGCCACCGTGTGGATGACGGCCGCTATTTTGAAGTGACGCCGGGGGACCATCGTCTGGATGTGACACTGTTTGAAGAGGAGCCGGGCGACGACAACCAGCAAGACTGCCAGGGCCGGGTCGAGTACAAGAATTTCAAGGCGGGTGAGCACTACACGCTGGTGGAGTCGAGCCTGGGCACCACCGTGCGTGCCGTGCTCAAGGACGGTCACGGCAAGGAAGTCGCAGCCACTCAAGACTTCAGTTGCATGCCTGGCTAGGCGTGATGCACCACGGCCTTGTGCGGCTTGGCAGGTGCAGCAGGTGTGACATGGGGGTGATGATGCCGGCGCGTTACGCGCATCACGCCCCACAACATGGCGGCCGCCACCGCCAGCCAACCGCAAATCAGCAGGAAAATCGTTGTTGCAAGGCTCATTCGGGCCTCCTTTCGCCCCGCTTGGGGCACACACAGTCTTCTCAATGGACAGTCTAGCCAGCTGACGGTTGCGTGCTATTGACCAATGGTCGAATCAGTCCAACTTGTTGGCTATATCAGCAGCCTGTCGCACTCGCTAAACGCGATTGGGCTATGATCTGGGCCCTTACCGGCCGTTGATCAAGAGAGTAAAAAATTGCGCTTACGCTCGAACGTTAAAACCTGCTTGCTGCTGGCGTGCGCCCTCGGGCTGGCGGCGTGTTCCGGGCACCCGTCGAAACTGGCGGGGTTGCCGGAGCGCGTTGAACTCACGAGCGTGCCGGCGTATCGCACCGAGGCCTATCAGAGCGGTCCTTCAGCTTTAGCCAGCATGCTGTCGCAACAAGGCATTGTCATGACACCCGGTTTACTCGACAAACCGCTGCACTTGCCGGGCGGCGAGGCGAACCTTGAGCGCAACATGCAGGTGCTGGCGCGTGAATACGGGCTGATGGTCTACCCGCTGGACAGCCAGCTGACGGCAGTGCTGGCGCAAGTGGCGGCGGGTTACCCGGTGATGGCGCGGATCAACCCCAGCATGTGGTCGGGCACGCGCTATGTGGTCGTAGTGGGGTTCAACCAGCAAAAGAGCACGGTGCTGCTGCGCTCGGGCATGGACCGACGGCTGTTGATGAGTTTCAGTGATTTTGAGTCGGCGTGGAAAAGCGCGGGGCACTGGGCGATTTTGACCCAGCGCCCGAGTCAGTTGCCGGCGAATGTGGATGTGCAGCGCTGGCGTGATTCTGCCAATGCTACTGCACAGGCCGGGCAAGAGCAGGCTGCGGCGCAGGCGCTTAAGGTGTTGGCTGAGAGAAAGTAAAAAACACTGAAGATCAAAATGTGGGAGCGGGCTTGCTCGCGAATGCGGTGGTTCAGTCGGCCTATTTGTGACTGGCGATCCGCTTTCGCGAGCAAGCCCGCTCCCACATTATTCAGCGGCGCACTTCAGCGGCGTTCGGCCGATTCTTCAGGTTCTTGTCGGCCTTGTAGCGCAAGGCCACGTCCGGCACTGAACCGCTGCGCCCGGTTTCGACCCAGTTGCGAATACGCGTGGCATCAGCAAAGTGGGTGAACTTGCCGAACGCATCAAGGATCACCAGCGACACCGGGCGGTTGCCCATGCTTGTCACCAGCACCAGGCAGTGGCCGGCCTGGTTGGTGAAGCCGGTCTTGGTCAGCTTGATATCCCAGTTGGCGCGGTTGATCAGGTGGTCGGTGTTGGAGAAGCCCAAGGTGTAGTTGGGCTTGCGGAACGCCACGGTCTTTTCCTTGGTGGTGCTCAACTGGCTCAGCATCGGGTATTTACGCGCAGCGGCCAGCAACTTGCTCAGGTCGCGGGCGGTGGACACGTTGTGAATCGACAAGCCGGTGGGCTCCACGTAGTGCGTGCTGGTCATGCCCAGTGCCTTGGCCTTGGCGTTCATCGCTGCAATAAACGCCGGGTAGCCGCCCGGGTAGTGGTGGGCCAGGCTGGCGGCGGCGCGGTTTTCCGAGGACATCAACGCGATCAGCAGCATTTCCTTGCGCGGCATTTCGCTGCCGATTTTCACTCGGGAGAACACGCCTTTCATTTCCGGCGTGTCCTTGATGTTGATGTCGATGTACTCATCCATGTTCTGTTTGGCTTCGAGCACGATCAGGCCGGTCATCAGCTTGCTGACGGAGGCAATCGGCACCACCACATCGGGGTTGCTGGCGTAGATGACTTTATTGGTCTGCAGGTCGACCAAAATGACGCTGCCGGAAGCGATCTGCAATTTGGAGGTATCACGCGGGGCCAGAGTGGTTTCGGCAGCGTGTGCGAAAGTGCCTGTAAATGCAAAAAATAGGCTGACAAGAGAGAGACGAATTTTCACGCGGGTGAACTCGCTAAAAAAGTAAGGAAATGCCGTTCGGAAACGGTTTTTTGATAAATGCCGTTACATTTTAGGAGTATGGACGAAGAACTGTCGAATGTTCTTCTAGAACCAGACGAAAGTGCTTAAAAACTAAGAAAAAAAGGGTTTTTAGCCGGGCAATAAAAAGCCCTGCGATAAGGCAGGGCTTTTTCAGTGCGGCTGGTTATTAGCCGTGCAGGCTTTCTGCGGCATACAAGGTGTTTTCCAGCAGGCATGCACGGGTCATCGGGCCAACACCGCCCGGTACCGGGGTAATCCAGCCGGCACGGGGCAGGGCGGTTTCGTACACCACGTCACCCACCAGTTTGCCGTCTTCCTGACGGTTGATGCCCACGTCGATGACGATTGCGCCTTCCTTGATCCACTCACCTTTGACCAGGCCCGGCTTGCCGGCGGCGACTACCACCAGGTCGGCGCGGCCGACGTGGCCGGCCAGGTCCTTGGTGAAGCGGTGGGTGACGGTCACGGTGCAGCCGGCCAACAGCAATTCCATGGCCATTGGGCGGCCAACAATGTTGGAGGCGCCGACCACTACTGCATCGAGGCCGTACAGGTCGACACCGGTGTTTTCCAGCAGGGTCATGATGCCTTTGGGCGTGCAGGGGCGCAGCAGCGGAATACGCTGGGCCAGGCGGCCGACGTTATAGGGGTGGAAGCCGTCGACGTCTTTGTCCGGGCGGATGCGCTCCAGCAGTTTGGAGGCGTCCAGGTGCTCGGGCAGCGGCAGTTGCAGCAGGATGCCGTCGATGGCCGGGTCGTCGTTGAGGCCATCAATCAGGTCGGTAAGCGCCTGCTGGGTGGTCTCGGAAGGCAAGTCGTAGGCCTTGGAAATAAAGCCGACCTCTTCACAGTCTTTACGCTTGTGCGAGACATAAACCTGAGAGGCAGGATCGCTGCCGACCAGGATCACCGCGAGGCCAGGCGTGCGCAGGCCTTGCAGGCGGCGCTCGGTGACTCGTTTGGCGATCTGCTGGCGCAGGCTGGCGGCGATTGATTTGCCGTCGATAAGTTGTGCAGTCATTACGCGTGATTAACCATCGAGAGGGGGAAGAAAAGTGCGCGCATTCTCGCACGCCACGACGTGAGGGCAAAGGCGCTTGGTCTGCAAATTGCCCTAACCCCTTAAATAAAATCAGTTTTTTTCAAAAAAGATTTGACGGGTATCAAGGCCGTCTATACTATTCGTCGCACTTGTCGGGCACAGCCTAGCACTGGTTAAGAAGGTCGAGCGGATTGAGCTGTTCTGCAAGGCTGGAAGCACTTAGTTTGTAATCTTCAACGAGTACAGATTAATAAGGCGCCCGTAGCTCAGCTGGATAGAGCATCCGCCTTCTAAGCGGATGGTCGCAGGTTCGAGTCCTGCCGGGTGCGCCATTAGGCAGCTTTGGCACAAGTAGCGCTAGATGGTGGGCGTAGCTCAGTTGGTAGAGCACGGGATTGTGACTCCCGTTGTCGAGGGTTCGATCCCCTTCGTCCACCCCATATTTAAAAGGCGCCAGATTAATCGTCTGGCGCCTTTGCTTTAAGAGCTTCAAGCGCGGATGTGGTGGAATTGGTAGACACACTGGATTTAGGTTCCAGCGCCGCGAGGCGTAAGAGTTCGAGTCTCTTCATCCGCACCAATTAAGCGTCACCCAGCCACTCGCCAGGGTGAGGCCAGACAAGGAAGATGTTCGAGTTCCTTGTTGATGCAATATGGTGGGCGTAGCTCAGTTGGTAGAGCACGGGATTGTGACTCCCGTTGTCGAGGGTTCGATCCCCTTCGTCCACCCCATATTTTAAAAAAGCGCCAGATCAATGATCTGGCGCTTTTTTTTGCATCCAAAAAATGCCCAGTCACGTATCTACTGACGAGGATGGCCGTGGATCGGCCTGGATCCTCATACGCTGCTACGTGGAGGGTCTGAAAAATGTTGGCACAACAGCAGGATCAAAGTCAGGGAATGGCGGTTGGCGAGGCGCATTTGCTCGGGCGCCTGCTGTTGGGGGAGCAATCGGCGTATTGCGACCTGGTCAACACCCATCAGGGCGCCATGCGTGCGGTGGCCTCGGCGATTGCCGGGCATCGGCATGTCGACGATGTGGTGCAGGACGCCTGGTTGGCGATTGTGCGTGGGCTGAGTGGTTTTCAGGGGCGCTCCAGCCTGAAGACCTGGGTGCTGACGATTACGGCCAATAAAGCCAAGGGCCGCTATGGTCGCAGTCGGCGCGAGGTGTTTTTCGATGACTCGCTGGGGCAGGAGCGCTTTTGCGCCGCCAGCGGCCAATGGTTGTCGGCACCTATGGGCTGGCATGAAGATACGCCCGAGGCGCTGGTCAGTGAAGATGAGCTGCGCGCCTGTATCGAGCGCGCGTTGCAGGAGTTGTCGACGCTTCAGAGCGCTGCGCTTGTGCTGCGTGAGCGGGTAGGGCTTGAACTTGAGGAGATTGCCGAGTTGCTGGGCGTCAGTCTGTGTAACGCGCGGGTGCTGCTGCACCGGGCGCGTAGCCGGGTTTTTGCTGCCATCGACCGGTATCAGGCTTGTGGGGTGGATTGACGTCAAGAAAAAACAAGCATTCTCAATGCCTTGGCGTTAGAATCGTTGCCGGTTTTGAGCGTGTAGAACTGATCTGCTGCTATATAAGGGTCAGTACAGCTATTTAATAGCGAATAACGGCGCAGTACCTGAAAAAGGGCTGTGCCGTTTTTGTTTGAGTGTTTTGAGTCTCCAGGGTAGGGCGTTTCATCGTATTTGTGTTTCTCGATGCTGCCGCCACACCCTTCGACCTTGCTTGCAGGGTCGCTCGCCGGGGTGTGCATCCCGGCCCTTCTATATATAGAAGGGCTGGCGTAGAGCCCTGGCGTGATGCGCTGTATTTGCTAACGGGATAGGGTGCATGCGTGCACTTGAACCTATAAATGGCCTGCTGTTTTTCCACCCGTTTTCAGTAGGGTGACTTCTTGAGTTTGACCCACTAGAATGCATGCCCTTGATTCTGGGGTCGGAAACGGCCGGCTAACGTCTGTGCAACGAGGAATATCCATGCAAGTTTCTGTTGAAAATACTACTGCCATCGAGCGCCGCCTGAGCATCACCGTGCCGGCAGAGCGTATTGAGACTGCGGTCAACAAGCGTCTGCAGCAGACTGCCCAAAAGGCCAAGATCGCTGGTTTCCGTCCAGGCAAAGTGCCAATGAGCGAAATCAAGCGTCGTTTTGGTGCTGATGCGCGTCAGGAAGCTGTGGGTGACGTGATCCAGGCTTCCTTCTACGAAGCCGTTGTCGAGCACAAGCTGAACCCGGCGGGTTCGCCTTCGATCGAGCCTAAATCCCTGGAAGCCGGTAAAGACCTGGAATACGTTGCCGTATTCGAAGTGTTCCCGGAATTCACCGTTGCCGGTTTTGAAGACATCGCCGTTGAGCGCCTGAGCGCTGACGTGGCAGATGCCGACCTGGACAACATGCTGGAAATCCTGCGCAAGCAGAACACCCGTTTTGAAGTGGCCGAGCGTGCCGCCCAGAACGAAGACCAGCTGAACATCGATTTCGTTGGCAAGGTTGACGGCGAAGCATTCGCTGGCGGCTCCGCCAAGGGCACCCAACTGGTGCTGGGTTCCAACCGCATGATCCCGGGCTTCGAAGACGGCCTGGTTGGCGCTAAAGCCGGTGAAGAGCGTGTTCTGAACCTGACTTTCCCTGCTGACTACCAGAACCTGGACCTGGCCGGCAAAGCTGCCGAGTTCACCGTGACCGTCAACAGCGTTTCCGAGCCTAAGCTGCCAGAGCTGAACGAAGAGTTCTTCAACCAGTTCGGCATCAAGGAAACCGGCATCGACGGTTTCCGCACCGAAGTTCGCAAGAACATGGAGCGAGAGCTGCGTCAGGCCATCAAGTCCAAGGTCAAGAACCAGGTTATGGACGGTCTGCTGGCCGCCAACCCGATCGAAGTGCCCAAGGCCCTGCTGTCCAACGAAGTGGATCGCCTGCGCGTTCAAGCGGTTCAGCAGTTCGGTGGCAACATCAAGCCTGACCAACTGCCGGCCGAACTGTTCGAAGAGCAAGCCAAGCGCCGCGTTGTACTGGGTCTGGTCGTGGCTGAAGTGGTCAAGCAATTCGACCTCAAGCCTGACGAAGATCGCGTTCGCGAAATGATCCAGGAAATGGCTTCGGCCTACCAGGAGCCTGAGCAGGTCGTGGCTTGGTACTACAAGAACGACCAGCAACTGAACGAAGTACGTTCGGTTGTGCTGGAAGAGCAAGTTGTGGATACTGTTCTGCAGAAGGCTAAGGTGACCGACAAAGCGGTCTCTTACGAAGAAGCAGTCAAACCGGCGGAAGCAGCACAAGCCGACTGATTGTCCAACTCGTTCGAAATATAACCATAAGCCAGCCTCGCGCTGGCTTATGCGTTTTCAAGACATGACTATTTGGGAGTAACTGCAGAGCATGTTCCGTAATTCCTATATTCAGCAGAACTCTGATATCCAGGCCGCTGGCGGCTTGGTCCCGATGGTTGTCGAGCAATCTGCTCGTGGCGAACGCGCCTATGACATCTACTCGCGCCTGCTCAAGGAGCGAGTGATTTTTCTGGTCGGCCCGGTAGAGGACTACATGGCCAACCTGATCTGCGCGCAGCTGCTGTTCCTTGAAGCGGAAAACCCGGACAAGGACATCCATCTTTACATCAACTCCCCGGGCGGCTCGGTCACTGCAGGCATGTCGATCTACGACACCATGCAGTTCATCAAGCCAAACGTGTCGACCACGTGCATCGGCCAGGCGTGCAGCATGGGCGCGTTCCTGCTGACCGCAGGTGCCGAGGGCAAGCGTTACTGCCTGCCGAACTCGCGCGTGATGATTCACCAGCCGTTGGGCGGTTTCCAGGGCCAGGCATCGGACATCGAAATCCACGCCAAGGAAATCCTGTTTATTCGTGAGCGTCTGAACACGCTGATGGCCAAGCACAGCGGGCACACCCTGGAAGAAATCGAGCGTGACACCAACCGCGACAATTTCATGAGCGCTGAAGCTGCTCGTGAATACGGGTTGATCGACGCAGTGATCGAAAAGCGCCCCGCTTAATATAAGCACCTCAAAATAAGGCGGGTCGGCATGTCCGACCACCGGCGGGCTTGAAAAAGCCCGCATAAGCCTTCATCTTGTGTTGCAAGCCTATCGGATTTGGATCGAACGAATGACTGACACCCGCAACGGCGAGGACAACGGCAAGCTGCTCTATTGCTCCTTCTGCGGCAAAAGCCAGCATGAAGTACGCAAATTGATTGCCGGCCCCTCGGTGTTTATCTGCGACGAGTGCGTCGACCTGTGCAATGACATCATCCGCGAGGAGGTGCAGGAAGCCCAGGCCGAGAGCAGCGCGCATAAATTGCCTTCGCCTAAAGAAATCAGCGGCATCCTTGATCAGTATGTGATTGGTCAAGAGCGTGCAAAAAAGGTTCTGGCAGTAGCGGTGTATAACCACTACAAGCGCTTGAACCAGCGTGACAAGAAAGGCGACGAAGTCGAACTCGGCAAGAGCAACATCTTGCTGATCGGTCCTACAGGCTCGGGTAAAACCCTGCTTGCAGAAACCCTCGCTCGCCTGCTGAACGTTCCGTTCACCATCGCCGACGCTACCACCCTCACCGAGGCTGGCTACGTGGGCGAAGATGTCGAGAACATCATTCAGAAGCTGCTGCAGAAGTGCGACTACGACGTAGAGAAGGCCCAGATGGGTATTGTCTACATCGACGAAATCGACAAGATTTCGCGCAAGTCCGACAACCCGTCGATCACTCGGGACGTTTCCGGTGAAGGCGTGCAGCAAGCCCTGTTGAAACTGATCGAAGGCACGGTTGCTTCCGTACCGCCACAAGGCGGCCGCAAGCACCCGCAGCAGGAATTCCTTCAGGTTGATACGCGTAACATCCTGTTCATCTGTGGCGGTGCGTTCTCGGGTTTGGAGAAGGTTATTCAGCAACGCTCCACACGTGGCGGCATCGGTTTTGGTGCAGAAGTGCGCAGCAAGGAAGAAGGCAAGAAGGTGGGCGAGTCCCTGCGTGAAGTCGAGCCTGACGATTTGGTCAAGTTCGGTCTGATCCCGGAGTTTGTTGGCCGTCTGCCGGTCCTGGCGACGTTGGACGAGCTGGATGAGGCTGCTCTGATTCAGATCCTCACCGAGCCGAAAAACGCCCTGACCAAACAATACGCCAAGCTGTTCGAGATGGAAGGTGTAGACCTCGAGTTCCGTACCGACGCGCTCAAATCAGTGGCCAAGCGGGCACTGGAGCGCAAGACCGGTGCACGTGGCCTGCGTTCGATCCTCGAAGGCGTGTTGCTCGACACCATGTACGAAATCCCCTCGCAGTCCGAGGTGAGCAAGGTGGTGATCGACGAAAGCGTTATCGAAGGCAAGTCCAAGCCACTGTATATCTACGAAAACAGTGAGCCGGCTGCCAAGGCTGCACCTGACGCGTAAGCGTTGAGCTGTCGCAGTACAAGCAAGGGCCTTTCGAGGCCCTTTCTTTTTATGTGGCGGTTTTTCGGGGCGGTTTGGGTTTTGCGGTTAAATTCGCGTTTATTCATGCGTTTAACTGCTGGCATTGAGCTTGTTTTTTTTGCGTACAGCCCCCATCTTGGTTTCAAGCTAATTTTTCAACTGTCATAGAGGCGAAATCATGAAGACAACCATTGAATTGCCTCTCCTGCCGTTGCGTGATGTCGTCGTCTATCCGCACATGGTTATCCCGCTGTTCGTGGGGCGCGAGAAGTCTATCGAAGCCCTCGAGGCCGCGATGACGGGCGACAAGCAGATCCTGCTGTTGGCCCAGAAGAATCCTGCTGATGATGATCCAGGCGAAGATGCCCTGTATCGCGTCGGCACCATTGCGACCGTATTGCAACTGCTCAAGCTGCCCGATGGCACCGTCAAGGTGCTGGTGGAAGGCGAGCAGCGTGGTGCGGTCGAGCGTTTCATGGAGGTGGACGGCCACCTGCGCGCCGAAGTGGCGCTGATCGACGAGGTCGAAGCCCCAGAGCGCGAATCCGAAGTGTTTGTGCGCAGCCTGCTCTCGCAGTTCGAGCAATATGTGCAACTGGGCAAGAAAGTCCCGGCTGAAGTGCTGTCGTCCCTCAACAGCATCGATGAGCCAAGCCGCCTGGTCGACACCATGGCCGCGCACATGGCGCTCAAGATCGAGCAGAAGCAGGACATCCTTGAAATCATCGACCTGCCGGCCCGTGTCGAACACGTGCTGGCGTTGCTGGATGGCGAAATCGACCTGCTGCAGGTTGAGAAGCGCATCCGTGGTCGCGTGAAAAAGCAAATGGAGCGCAGCCAGCGCGAGTACTACCTGAATGAGCAGATGAAGGCCATTCAGAAAGAGCTCGGCGACAGCGAAGAAGGCCATAACGAAGTCGAAGAGCTGAAAAAGCGCATCGACGCCGCTGGCCTGCCCAAAGACGCCCTGACCAAGGCCACGGCTGAGCTGAACAAGCTCAAGCAAATGTCGCCGATGTCAGCTGAAGCCACCGTGGTGCGTTCCTACATCGACTGGCTGGTGCAGGTGCCGTGGAAGGCTCAGACCAAAGTGCGCCTGGACCTGGCCCGTGCCGAAGAAATCCTCGACGCCGACCACTACGGCCTCGAAGAAGTCAAAGAACGTATCCTCGAATACCTCGCCGTGCAAAAGCGCGTGAAGAAAATTCGTGGCCCGGTGTTGTGCCTGGTCGGCCCTCCGGGTGTGGGTAAAACCTCCCTGGCCGAGTCGATTGCCAGTGCCACCAACCGTAAGTTTGTGCGCATGGCCCTTGGCGGTGTGCGCGACGAAGCGGAAATTCGTGGCCATCGCCGTACTTACATCGGTTCGATGCCAGGAAGATTGATTCAAAAAATGACAAAGGTGGGTGTGCGCAACCCGCTGTTCCTGCTCGATGAAATCGACAAAATGGGCAGCGATATGCGTGGCGATCCGGCCTCGGCGTTGCTCGAAGTGCTCGACCCCGAGCAGAACCACAATTTCAACGACCATTACCTTGAAGTCGACTACGACTTGTCCGATGTAATGTTTCTGTGCACCTCCAACTCCATGAACATCCCGCCAGCCCTGCTGGACCGGATGGAGGTGATTCGTCTGCCGGGTTACACCGAAGACGAAAAGATCAACATCGCCGTCAAATACCTCGCGCCCAAGCAGATTTCGGCCAATGGCCTGAAAAAAGGCGAGATCGAATTTGAAGTCGAAGCGATCCGCGACATCGTGCGTTACTACACCCGCGAAGCCGGCGTGCGTGGCCTGGAGCGTCAGATTGCGAAGATCTGCCGCAAAGCGGTCAAGGAGCACTCGCTGGAAAAACGCTTCTCGGTGAAGGTGGATGCCGATTCCCTGGAACACTTCCTGGGCGTGAAGAAATTCCGTTACGGCCTGGCTGAACAGCAGGATCAGGTAGGGCAGGTGACTGGCCTGGCGTGGACCCAGGTGGGTGGCGAATTGCTGACCATCGAAGCTGCGGTGATCCCGGGCAAAGGCCAACTTATCAAGACCGGTTCGCTGGGTGATGTGATGGTCGAGTCGATCACCGCCGCGCAGACCGTGGTGCGCAGCCGCGCCAAGAGCCTGGGGATTCCCCTGGACTTCCACGAGAAGCACGACACCCACATCCACATGCCGGAAGGGGCGACGCCCAAAGACGGCCCTAGCGCCGGTGTAGGCATGTGCACGGCACTGGTGTCGGCACTGACTGGTATTCCTGTGCGTGCCGATGTGGCGATGACCGGGGAAATTACTCTGCGTGGTCAGGTATTGGCCATCGGTGGTCTGAAAGAGAAATTGCTCGCTGCACACCGAGGTGGTATCAAGACCGTGATCATTCCGGAAGAGAATGTTCGCGACTTGAAGGAAATTCCTGACAATATCAAGCAGGATCTTCAGATTAAACCGGTTAAATGGATTGACGAGGTCCTGCAAATTGCGCTGCAATACGCGCCGGAGCCCTTGCCGGATGTGGCTCCGGAGATTGTCGCGAAGGATGAAAAACGCGAGTCCGATTCCAAGGAAAGAATTAGCACGCATTAATGCGATTAAGCCTGGGGGCTTCCTTGACAGCTTTTTAGAGCCCTTGTTATAAAGCGGCTCTTAAGTGTCTGTAGGCCATTCAGCACTGCACTGGTTTTTGCTTTCACCAAAAAACTTAGAATCATACTCAATAGATATATAAGGGGACTTAGAGTGAACAAGTCGGAACTGATTGATGCTATCGCCGCATCCGCTGATATCCCGAAAGCTGCTGCTGGCCGTGCGCTGGACGCAGTAATCGAATCCGTCACTGGCGCTCTGAAGGCCGGCGACTCCGTGGTACTGGTAGGCTTCGGTACTTTCTCTGTGACTGACCGCCCAGCTCGTACTGGCCGTAACCCACAGACTGGCAAAGCACTGCAAATCGCTGCTGCCAAGAAACCAGGTTTCAAAGCCGGTAAAGCCCTGAAAGAAGCGGTTAACTAAGCTTCGTTCAAGCCTTGCCTACCCGGGTCAGACGCAGGTCTGGCCTGGCAGCGGAGCGGCAGCTGACCCACGTATCCATCGGGTCGCCAAGGCCTGGGGTGTTGGTTCAAACCCCCGTCCGCTCCGCCAGTTACGAGAAGGCGCATCCTCGGATGCGCCTTTCTTCTATCCGGACTCTACCCACGCTCCACGGTTGCCTAATTTTTGAAGATCAACCGTTTCTGGGGGACGCATGCTGCAAAATATCAGGGACAATTCACAAGGCTGGATTGCCAAGACTATTATCGGGATCATCGTCGCATTGATGGCGTTCACCGGTATCGAGGCCATTTTCCAGGCTTCGGGTAACAACAAGCAGGACGTGGCCAAGGTCAACGGTGAAGAAATCACCCAGACAGAACTGGGCCAGGCCGTCGACATGCAACGTCGCCAGCTGATGCAACAGTTGGGCAAGGATTTCGATGCTTCGCTGCTGGACGAAAAACTGCTGCGCGAAGCGGCTTTGAAAGGTCTGATCGATCGCAAGCTGTTGCTGCAAGGCGCTGCGGATTCCAAGTTCGGCTTCTCTGAAGCTGCGCTGGACCAGGTGATCCTGCAGACGCCGGAATTCCAGGTGGACGGCAAATTCAGTGCCGAACGCTTTGATCAGGTGATCCGTCAGTTGGGCTACACCCGTATGCAATTCCGTCAGATGCTGACCCAGGAAATGCTGATCGGCCAGGTTCGCGCAGGCATCGCCGGCAGCGGTTTCGTCACCGACGCCGAGGTGCTGGCTTTCGCCCGTCTGGAAAAACAGACCCGCGATTTTGCCACCGTCAACATCAAGACCGACCCTGCGGCTGTGAAGCTGACCGACGACGAGGTCAAGGCTTACTACGACCAGCACGCCAAAGAGTTCATGACCCCGGATCAAGTGGTCATTGATTACCTGGAACTGAAGAAGTCGTCCTTCTTCGATCAGGTTACCGTGAAGGACGAAGAGCTGCAGGCTGCCTATCAGAAAGAAACCGCCAACCTCGCTGAACAGCGTCGTGCCGCGCACATTCTGATTGAAGTCAACGACAAGACCACCGACGCGCAAGCCAAGGCCAAGATCGAAGACATCCAGGCACGCCTGGCCAAGGGTGAGAAGTTCGAAGCCCTGGCCAAGGAGTTCTCCCAGGACCCGGGTTCGGCCAACAATGGCGGTGACTTGGGCTTTGCCGGCCCTGGCGTCTACGACCCGGATTTCGAAACGGCCCTGTATGCCTTGAACAAGGACCAGGTGTCGGCGCCGGTGCGTACCACCTTCGGTTGGCACTTGATCAAGCTGTTGGGAGTTGAAGCACCTGAAGTGCCATCGTTTGCCAGCCTGAAAGACAAGCTGACCCGTGAGCTCAAGACTCAGCAGGTCGAGCAGCGTTATGTCGAGGCGACCAAGCAATTGGAAGACGCGGCATTCGAAGCCTCCGACCTGGCTCAGCCGGCGTCCGACCTGAAGCTGACCGTACACACTTCCGCGCCGTTTGGCCGTGAAGGTGGCGAAGGTGTTGCGGCCAACCGTGCTGTGGTCACCGCTGCATTCAGCCCGGAAGTGCTGGATGAAGGTGCCAACAGCAGCGCTATCGAGCTGGACCCGGAAACCATCATCGTGCTGCGTGCCAAAGAGCATCTGAAGCCTGCGCAACTGCCGCTGGAAAGCGTGTCGGCTGCGATCCGCACCCAGATGACCAAAGAGCGCGCCATCGCGGCTGCCAAAACCCATGCCGACGAGTTGATCGCCAGCCTGCGTGACGGCAAGACCCCGTTGAACCAGCCGATCGACGGCCAGGCCTGGAAGGTGACTGAAGCGGCGACCCGTAACGCTGAGGCGATCGAGCCGGCCGTGCTGCAAGCCCTGTTCCGCATGCCCAAGCCTGCGGCCAAGGACAAGCCGACCTTCACCACCGTGACCCTGGCTGACGGTAGCCTGGTGATCGTGCGCTTGAATGGCGTCAACGAAGCCGCAGCCCCTACCGACGAAGAAAAGGCGCAATACCGCCGCTTCCTCGCATCGCGTGTTGGCCAGCAGGACTTTGCTGCCTACCGCAAGCAGTTGGAAACCAAGGCTGACATCAAGAAGTTCTGATGTTGGTTTGAATAGAAAAGCCCCCGGTCCGAAAGGACCGGGGGCTTTTTTTTGCGGCACGGCCTGTGGATTGATCGTTCCCACGCTCTGCGTGGTAATGCATCCCGTGACGCTCTGCGTCACCCGTACGCAAGTACAGAAAGCGGGACGCGCAGACGGGCTCAGAACTTCAGCTTGCCCCAGCTCAAGCCAATCACGGCTGCCACGGTCGAGGCCGTCAGCACACTCAGTTTGGCCGCTGCCAACAGTTCCGGGTCGGAGAAGGCCAGGGACGAGATAAAGATCGACATGGTAAAACCAATCCCCGCCAGCAGGCCGACCAGGCCGACGCCGCTCCAGGTGACACCGTCGGGCAGCTTGCAGATATTGAGCTTGACCAGCGTGATACTCGCCAGCATCACGCCTAACGGCTTGCCGATCACCAAGGCGACGATCACGCCCATGAACACACCGTGGGGCAGCGGTTGCTCAAGGTTCAAGCCCTGTAGGCTGACACCGGCATTGGCCAGGGCGAACAGTGGCATCACGCCGAAGGCGACCCACGGGTGCAACGCCGATTGCACGCGCTGCACCGGCGGCATCAGTTCGCGTTGGGCTTCGCGCAGTTGCTTGAGCGGCTTGGCGACCTGGTGCGCATCTTCGGCAGGTTGTGAGAGGCGATCCATCAGCTCATTGAAGGTGCGCCCGATGGTGTCCAGTGGGCGCTCGGTGGTCGGCTTGGAACTGACCGGCGTCATCAGGCCCAGGATCACCCCGGCAAGGGTCGGGTGTACGCCGGTCTTGAGCAGGCCGAACCAGACAATCGCGCCTGGCAGCAAATAGATCGCCGCCTTGCTGATGCCCATCCGTTGGAACACCAGCACTAAGGCCAACCCACCTGCGGCAACTACCAGGCCCATGTAGTCGAGGCTGGCAGTGAAGAATACGGCAATGATCAGGATCGCCACGATGTCATCGATGATGGCCAGCGCCAGCAGCAATACGCGCACACCGCTGGGGATCGATTTGCCCAGCAGCGCCAGCACGCCGACGGCAAAGGCAATGTCGGTGGCGGTGGGCACGGCCCAGCCACTGGCGGCAGCGGTGCCATGATTGAGCGCGGTGTAGAGGATGGCTGGCATCAATACGCCACCCAGTGCGGCGCCCAGCGGCAGGGTTGCGAGTTTCAGGTTGGCGAGTGCGCCGTCCTTGATTTCCTGGCGTATCTCCGCGCCTACCACCAGGAAGAAGATGGTCATCAGGCCGTCGTTGACCAGAAAATGCAGGGAGCGCGACACACTGAAATCGCCCAGCCCGAGGGTAATCGGGGTGTTCCAGAAGTGTTCGTAGGACTCGGCAGCCGGGCCGTTGGCCCAGATCAACGCAGCAATGGCCGCCAGCAGCAGCACGATGCCGCTGACCGCCTCAATGCGTGAGAACCGCTCAAGGGCCGACAGTGCGCCCTCGGTGAATGCCTGGGGGCGAGGGATGGCAGGGTGTTTTTTGGGCACGACAAGTCTCCATTGGCGGCCCGACCAATGCTTTGCTTTAACCTGCGCTGTGCCCTATGCAGTCACGCACCCAGGGCGATGATAGGAAGTTGATGAATAAGTTGTAAACAATGTTGTCAGGCTTATGGGCTTTTCGTCGGCGGGTGCAGAAAACCGCGCGCCAATTGCTGGTACAACTCCGGCCCCATTCGCGAGCTGACGGCCTTGGCAATCAGCGCCACCGCCATCAGGCTGATCACCATCCCGTGGCTGTCGATCATCTCCATCACGATGATCGCCGAGGTGATCGGCGATTGGGTCACGGCCGCCAGAAAGCCCACCATGCACAGCGCAATGATCGGTTGCGCTGCCAGCGTGAAAAACTCGGCGGCGTTGGCGCCCACGGCTGCGCCGACGGCCAGCGACGGGGCGAAGATGCCGCCGGGGATACCGGAAAAATAGGTGACCACCGTGGCCAGAAAACGCGTGACCGGCGCATGCCACGGCAAGCCGACATCGGCAGCAATGATCTGCGTAGTAATCCCGTAGCCGCTGCCGAAGGACATTCCGCCGCTGAGCCAGCCCAACACTGCGACCACCAGCCCACACGCCCCGGCGAACCACACCGGGTGGACTCGGCGCCATTCCCAGAGCACGAACCGGTGGTAGCGCTGTGGCCACAGCAGCATGCGGCTGAACAACCCGCCGAGCAGGCCGCAGCCGATGCCGGCCGCCAATACCGGAACAATGATGTCGAGCTTGATCCCTTCAACATCCAGGTGGCCGAAATAGTTGTAATTGCCCTGCAAGGCGATCGCGACCATCCCCGACAAGATAATTGTGCTGAGCAATACACCGCTGGTGCGGGTTTCGAGCTTGCGTCCCAACTCTTCGACTGCGAAGGCGATACCGGCCAACGGCGTATTGAACGCAGCGGCGATACCGGCGGCGCCGCCGGCCAGGATCAAGTCTTCGCTGCGGATGATGCGTGCATTGGGCAGGTAGCGGTGGCAGAAGTGCATGATCGATGCTGCCACTTGCACAGACGGTCCCTCGCGCCCGGCAGAAAAACCGCCGGTCAACGCCAGTGTGCCCAAGCCGATTTTGGCCAATGCGATGCGCAAAGACACCAGCTTGCTGACGTCCTGCCCTTTGTTGGCCAGGCGAGTGGCGGCGATGACCTGCGGAATCCCGCTGCCTTGGGCACCGGCAAAAAAGCGCGTGGTCAGCCACACCACCAGCATGCCCACCAGCGGTGTATAGACGAAGGGCAGCCACGGGTGGGCGCTGGATTGCGCGGCGAATTGAGTGAGCGCCACGTCAGCCAGGCGCGCAAACATCACCACCATCAGCCCGGCGATGGTGGCGCCGGCCCACAGGGTGATCCGGGTGCGCCAGCGCAGTGAGGTAAAGCGGCGGCGCAGTGAAATGAACGGTTTGATCACCCGGGCGAATTCCGATTAAGTTTCAGGGTGTTTCAAGGTTAACCGTATATCCAGCGCTTGTCCTCGCGATGCGCCGCGTCGCGGCCACTGCCAACAGTATCAATCCGCCAACCGCCCACGGGAACAACGCGACCCCCGATGTTTGCAGCAACAGGCCGCCCGCCAGCCCGCCGCCGGCAATCCCCAGGTTCCACACCGTCACCAGCATTGATTGCGCGGCATCGGCCGAGTCACCGGCAGACTTGGCCAGCGCCGTTTGCAACAGCGCCGGCAAGCCACCAAAGGCCAGGCCCCACAGCGCCACGCTGGCATATACCGCACGGGTGGAGGTCATCCACGCACCCAGTGCCAGGGCCGATACCGCGAACATCGCGCAACTGATGATCAGCAGGCGCTGCAAGTGTTGATCAATCAGCACGCCCGTCAGCCAGATGCTCAGCAAGGCCATGAGGCCGAACACCAGCAATATCTGGTCGATGTCGGCGACTAACCCGGCAGGCACCAGCAGTGGCGCGATGTAGGTGTACAGAATGTTATGTGCCAGCACGTAGGTAAGGGTCACCCACAGCACCGGGCGAATGCCGGGCAGGCTCAGGACCTGGCGCAAACCCAAACGCTTTTGCGCCGCTTGCCCGGCGAAGTCCGGCAGTTGCCAGCGTGCCCACACCAGCAGCAACAGCGTCAGCCCGATCATGATCGCAAAGCTCAGGCGCCAGCCCACCACGGTGCCGAGGAAAGTACCGGCGGGTACGCCCAGCGACAAGGCCAGCGGTGCGCCGAGCATGGCCACAGCAATCGCCCGGCCTTGCAGGTGCGGCGCCACCATTCGGCTGGCATAGCCGGCCAGCAACGCCCAGAGCAACCCGGCGAAGACGCCGGCAAAAAACCGCGCGACCAGGGTCAGCCCGTAATGGGTGGACAGTGCCGTCACGCTGTTGACCAAGGCAAAGCCGCCGATGGCAATCAGCAGCAAGGGGCGCCGCCGCCAGCCTCGGGTCAATAAGGTCAGGGGAATGGCCGCGAGTAACGAGCCCAGGGCGTAAAGGGTCACCAGTTGGCCGACCAACGCCTGCGAAACCTGCAGCCCGTCGCTCATCTGTGGCAGCAGCCCGGCCGGCATGGCCTCGGTGAGAATCGTGATAAACCCGGCGCACGCCAAGGCCAGCAAACCGCCCATAGGCAGTGTGTCTTGCGCGGTTGCGGCGGCCGGGCCGGTAATCGAAGGGCAATCGCTCATGTTGCGTCTCCATGCAAAAGGTCAGGGAGGCAGAGTAGGGGGCTGTGGGTTGCGGAAAAACAGGCTAAGGTTCCGAACTTATCGGACATTCAAGTCCGTAATCAAAAAAAGGTCGGCAATGGACAGTCTGAGTAGCCTTTCGGTGTTCGTGCAGGTTGCGGAGACCCGCAGCTTCACGGCTGCGGGCCGCGTGCTGGGGGTGTCGTCTTCGGCCGTGGGCAAAAGCATCGCGCGTATGGAAGAACGTCTGGGTGTGCGGCTGTTTCATCGCAGCACACGCAGCGTCACCCTGACCGGCGAAGGTGCGCTGTTTCTCGAGCGCTCGCGGCGGATTCTGGCCGAGGTGGAGGCAGCGGAGCAGGAGCTGACTGAGGCCGGCGCCACGCCCCGAGGCACACTGCGCATCAGCTTGCCGCAGGTGCGTGGCCTGTTGATGCCGGTGCTCAGCGACTTTATGCGCGCCTACCCGGACATCGAGCTGGATGTGGATTTTTCCGACCGCATGGTCGATGTGATCGAGGAAGGTTTTGATGCGGTGATTCGCACCGGCAAGCCGGAAGATTCGCGCTTGATGGCGCGTCATCTGGGCCACTACCAACTGGTCCTGGTGGCCACGCCGGGTTACCTGGCCCAGCATGGCACGCCGCAACAGCCGCAGGACTTGAGCAGCCATGCCTGCCTGCGCCACAAATTCTGCGCCACCGGCAAGCTGGAGCCCTGGCCACTGCGCCCTGTGCCGGGCGTGGCAGAGCCGGTGCTGCATGCGCCGCTGGTCAGCACCACCATCGAATCCCTTAACTATGTGGTGCACGAAGGGTTGGGCATCGCCTGCCTGCCGGACTTCATGGTCAACGAGGCGGTGCGCCAGGGGCGTCTGCAACGGGTGCTGGATGAGCATTTGGTACATCGCGGCAGTTTCTGGATGCTGTGGCCCTCCAGTCGCTTTGCCTCGGCCAAGCTGCGGGTGTTTATCGACCATATGTGCGCCGGGCTTTTTCCTGCGCCCGCGGTGTAATAACGCTGTGACGTTTTACCGACAGGAATGTGCGCGCCAACCCTGCGTTCTGTTGCACAATAGCGCCCTGACTGTTTTCCTCAGGATTTTCGATGTCGACATCATTTCACTTGCGTAGCCTCGGGTTGGCGCTGGTGCTGGCGGGCGCTGCGGGCTGCTCGTCACCCAAGACCGCTATTTATGAACATGAGAATTTCGACGACTCCGGCACGTTCTCCCGTGATTACCCGGTCAGCGATGTGGCGGCCTGTGAGGCGGCGCGGCGTGCGCTGTTGAGCCAGGGTTACATCATCACCAGCAGCGACCCCAAGCTGGTGGTGGGTAACAAGAGTTTCCAGCAGACCGGCGAAACCCACCTGCAAATCAGCTTCAACGTGGTGTGTGCCGACGATGGCAAAGGCGCCAAGCACTCGACCATGTTCGCCAACGCCTTACAGGACCGCTACGCGCTGAAGAAGGTCAACAACTCCGCCAGCCTCGGCGTGGGTGTGTTGGGCTCGGTGTCGATGCCGATTGGCTCCACCGATGACTCGATGGTCAAGGTGGCGAGTGAGACGGTGACGGCGCCGAAGTTTTACGATCGCTACTTCTCGCTGGTGGATGTGTTCCTGCCCCAGGAAGTGAAGGCGGCCGAGCATATTCCAGAGAAGCCCAAGGCTGAGCTGGGCATGCCGGAGCCGAAAGCGGCTGCGCCTGCAGATAAGGCTGAGCCTGCTGATAAAGTAGACGCGACCAAGGCCGCGCCGCTCGCGCCGACGATGTCGGAGCCGCTGGCACCGCCGCCTGAGGCCGCACCTATTGCACCGCAGGCCGAGCCTGCGCCGGCAGCAACCCCAGCAGCGACACCAGCACCAACCCCAACCCCAACCCCAACCCCAACCCCAACCCCAGCGCCTGTGGCTGAACCAGCCCCATCGCCGACCAACCCGAACCTGCCGGCGCCGACAGAGGCGATTCCACCGCTGCCAACGCCAGCCCAGTAACTCAGACCGCTGCGGGGTTCGCTTTGTCGACGTTGATCCCGTAGTGGCTGATGGCCTCGCCCACTTTGTCACGCCCGATCACGCCGTCATCGGCCAGCGCCTTCAGCGCCGCCAGCACGATGAAGTGGCGGTCCACCTCAAAGAATTCGCGCAGGGTTTCGCGGGTGTCCGATTGCCCAAAGCCATCGGTGCCCAGCGCCACAAAACGGCGGCCGTGTACAAACGGGCGGATCTGGTCGGCGAACAACTTCATATAGTCCGTCGCCACCACCACCGGCCCGCTGTGTCCGGCCAGGCTGGTTTCCACGTAGCTCGCGCGCGGTTCATCCTGTGGATGCAGCAGGTTCCAGCGCTCCACTGCGTGCCCGTCACGGCGCAGTTCGGTCAGGCTGGTGGCGCTCCAGACATTACTGGCCACGCCAAAGTCCTTGTCGAGCAGGTGCGCTGCGCCAATCACTTCGCGCAGGATCGAGCCGCTGCCCATCAATTGCACCTGCGCCTGCGGGTGCGTGCTTAATGGATACAAACCTTTGAGAATCCCATTCTCCACGCCTTCGGGCATGGCTGGGTGCGGGTAGTTTTCGTTGAGCAGGGTGATGTAGTAGTAAATGTCCTCCTGTTCGACATACATGCGCCGCATGCCTTCGCGAATGATCACCGCCAGCTCGTAGGCAAAGGTCGGGTCATAGGCGATGCAGCAGGGGATCACCGACGCGAGGATGTGGCTGTGGCCGTCGTCATGCTGCAAGCCTTCGCCCATCAGCGTGGTGCGCCCGGCCGTAGCGCCCAGCAGAAAACCGCGAGCGCGGGCATCGCCGGCGGCCCAGGCCAGGTCGCCGACGCGCTGGAAGCCGAACATCGAATAGAAAATGTAGAACGGCACGGTCATCAGGCCGTGATTGCTGTAGGACGTACTCGCCGCGATCCACGAGGAAATGGCCCCGGATTCATTCAGGCCTTCCTGCATGATCTGTCCGTCTTTGCTCTCTTTGTAGTAGCTCAATTGCCCGGCGTCTTGTGGGGTGTAGAGCTGGCCGACGGCGGAGTGAATGCCGATCTGGCGGAACAGGCTTTCCATGCCGAAAGTGCGCGACTCGTCCGGCACGATGGGTACGATCAGCTTGCCCAGGTGCGGGTCTTTGAGCAGAGTGCCGAGGATGCGCACAAACGCCATGGTGGTGGAGATGGCGCGCTCGCCGGTGTCTTTGAGTTGGGTGGCAAACGCGCTCAGCTCGGGGATCTGCAACGCCTCGACCGCACTGTGCCGCGCGGGCACATAGCCGCCCAGCGCTTGGCGACGGGCAGCGAAGTAGCGGGCTTCTTCGCTGTCGGCAGCGGGCTTGAGGTAGGGGATTTCGTCGAGCTGTTCATCGGCCACTTCCAGGCCGAAGCGGTCGCGAAAGGCTTTTACGGCATCAGCGCCCATCTTCTTCAACTGGTGATTGATGTTCTGGCCTTCGCCCGCTTCGCCCATGCCGAAGCCCTTGACGGTTTTGGCCAGGATCACCGTCGGTTGGCCCTTGTGGCGTACGGCGCCGGCGTAGGCGTTGTAGACCTTGTCAGGGTCGTGGCCACCGCGTGAGAGTTTCCAGATGTCGTCGTCGGACATGTCCGCAACCAGCGCCAGTAATTGCGGATATTTGCCGAAGAAATGTTCACGCACATAGGCGCCGTTCTGGGATTTGTAGTTCTGGTAGTCGCCGTCCACGCACTCCATCATGCGTTGGCGCAACAGGCCGCTCTGGTCCTTTTCCAGCAGCGCATCCCAACCGCCGCCCCAGATCACCTTGATCACATTCCAGCCGGCGGCGCGGTACAGGCTTTCGAATTCCTGGATCACCTTGGCATTGCCACGCACGGGGCCGTCCAGGCGCTGCAGGTTGCAGTTGACCACAAAGATCAGGTTGTCGAGTTTCTCGCGGCCGGCCAGGGAGATGGCGGCCAGGGATTCCGGCTGGTCCATTTCGCCGTCGCCCAGGAATGCCCACACCTTGCGGCCTTGGTGTGGCTTGAGATCACGCAACTCCAGGTAGCGCATAAAGCGCGCCTGGTAGGCGGCGGTAATTGGCCCCAGGCCCATGGACACCGTGGGAAATTGCCAGAAGTCCGGCATCAGCCGTGGGTGCGGGTAGGAGGACAAGCCCTCGCCACCGGCCTCGCGGCGGAAGTTGTCCAACTGCGCTTCGCTGATGCGGCCTTCGAGGTAGGCGCGGCCGTAAATGCCAGGGGAGGAGTGGCCCTGGATGTACACCAGGTCGCCGTCGAAGGTATCGGTTCGGCCACGGAAGAAGTGGTCGAAGCCTACGTCGTACAGCACGGCGGCTGACGCGTAGGTCGCAATATGCCCACCGACACCCGAGTGTTTACCCGCACGCAGCACCATCGCCATGGCATTCCAGCGAATAAACGCATTGGTGCGACGCTCGATGGCCAGGTTGCCGGGGTAGGGCAATTGGCGGTCAACCGCAATGGTGTTGACGTAAGGCGTGGTCACCCGCCCGTAGAAGTCACCATGGCGCGCAACGTCGAAATCCAGCAACTGATCAATCAGGTAGTGCGCACGCGGGCGGCCTTCGGTGGACAACACCGATTCGATGGACTCCAGCCACTCGCGGGTTTCCTGTGGATCGTCGTCCAGTTTTACTGCGTTATTGGGGGTCATGTGAGGCTCCAGGGTAGGCGGATTTCAAGCAGCGGGCTCCTTGTGGGAGTTGCGCCAAAGTAATTGCAATTGCAACTACATGACTGAATTTAGCGCGGGATGAGCTACTATTGCAACCTTCTTGAAATTCCCCGGATGGTGTTGCATGTCGTCGAAAGAGCCAGATGTATGGTTCCGTTTTGTCAGGGCCCACAGGACGGTCATCCGTGAAATCGAACGCCGCCTGGCTGCAGCAGACCTGCCGCCCTACGCCTGGTACGACGCGTTATGGGGCCTGGAAAGCGGCCCCGACGGCACACGGCGTATGCATGAGTTGGCCGATGTGCTGGCGATCGAGCGCTACAACCTGACACGGCTGGTAGACCGCCTGGAAAAGGACGGCCTGGTAGTGCGTTCGCGCTCCGACGGTGACGGCCGCGCAGCGTTTGCCTCAATCACCGACGCTGGCCGGGTGTTGCGTAAAAAGATGTGGAAAATCTACGAAAGCACGGTGGATGAGCTGTTCCTGTCACAAATCGAGCCTGAGCAGCGCCAGCTGTTTGCCGATACCTTGGAGCGCACGGCGGGGTTGGCGGTGGAGGCGGGCGTGCAAACCCGCAGTCGACGCAAGATCTAATAGGCAATGAGGGTCCAATGTGGGAGCGGGCTTGCTCGCGAATGCGATCTGTCAGACACATAGAGGCTGGCTGACC
>NZ_CBFHAZ010000052.1:0-41796 GCF_965653655.1 Pseudomonas onubensis
ATGCGGTGTATCAGTCACAAATCTATCGACTGACACTCCGCATTCGCGAGCAAGCCCGCTCCCACATTTTGATTGGGTTTGCAGGCCTGGCGGCTCAGTCGCCGGTTGCTATTTCCCGAGTGGGATCAGTAATCCACTCACTCCACGACCCCGCATACAACTTGCCCAACGGGTAACCCGCCAGACTCAAGGCAAACAGGTTGTGGCACGCCGTCACGCCCGAACCGCAATACGCCACCAGTTCATCCGGTGAGCGGCCCTGCAACTGCGCGGCGAAGCGCTGTTTAAGCTGATCGGCCGGCAGGAAGCGCCCGTCACTGCCCAGGTTTTCGTTGAACGCTGCACATTGCGCACCGGGAATGTGTCCGGCAATCGGGTCAATCGGCTCTACCTCGCCGCGAAAACGCGCCGCTGCGCGGGCGTCGATCAAGGTCAGGCCCGGCTCACCCAAGCGTTTTTGCAAATGCTCGGCGTCCAGCAGCAGACGGTTGTCCGGCGTACCGGCGAACGCTCCCGGTTCAACCACCGGCGCATCGAGGCTCAACGGGAAGCCGGCGGCGTGCCAGGCCTTGAGGCCACCGTCCAGGATAAACACAGCGTCACGCTTACCCAGCCAGGCCAGCAGCCACCACGCGCGGGCGGCATAGGCGCCGGGGCCGTCGTCGTACAGCACGATGTCGGTGTTGGCGTTGATGCCCCAGGCCCGCAGTTGCGCAACCAACGTATCCGCCGCCGGCAACGGGTGGCGACCCGTCACGCCTTTGGTCACCGGCCCACTGAGATGGCGCTCGAGGTCGGCATATTGCGCGCCTTCGATATGCCCTTCGGCATAGCTGCACAGCCCGTAGTCCGGGTCTTCGAGGGCAAAACGACAATCGAGGATCACCAGCCCTGCGGCCTTCTGGCGTTCGGCCAATTGCTGGGGGCTGATCAGTTGGGCAAGCGGCATGACGGGCTCCTGTGAACAGATTCGGGAAAGGTCCTACTTCACTTCTTCCAGTGCCTGGTTCAACGGCACGTAAAACTCTTTGAACAGCGCATCCACCGCCTCTTTCGCCTGGGGCGTGACAAACCCCGCCTCCAGCACCAGCACCTGATACACGCCGCGCTTGATCGCTTCGGCGCTCAAGTGCGCGGAGTTTTCATTGGTGGTGCACAAAAAACGCACCCAAGAGGTCAGGATGATCCAGGCATTAAGGGTCAGGGCCTCGGTTTGCACCGGGTCCATGTTGAGGATGCCGGCGTCGACAAACCCTTGGTAAATGGCGCCGCCCTGGATCAGACAGCGTTGGGAGAACCGCCGGTAGCCAGTGGCCAGTTCCGGGTCGCTTTCCAGCAGGTGTTCAAGGTCCCGATGCAGGAAGCGATAACGCCACATGCCGGCCAGCACGGCCTGCAGGTAAAAGCGCTTGTCTTCGACGGTAACGGCGCGGCCCTGGGGCGGGCGCAGAAAACTGTCCACCAACGCTTCGTACTCACGAAACAGCACGGCGATGATCGCCTGCTTGTTGGGGAAGTGGTAGTACAGGTTGCCCGGGGAAATTTCCATATGGGCGGCGATATGGTTGGTACTGACGCTGCGCTCGCCCTGCTGGTTAAAAAGCTCCAGGCTGGTTTGCACAATGCGCTCGCTGGTCTTTACTCGTGGTGCCATAGGGGATCAGCTTCTGAACACGTGATGGGGCATCTTACGGCCTATCCTTGTCAGGATAAATCCGCATGTTGCTGCAATGACATTTGACAATTTAGAGCAATGACTCTAAAAATCCAGGCAGACCTATAACAATCGGGAACTGCGCCATGTCTGCCAACGTTGCCTACCTGCAAGATTCCCAGGCGCTGGATCAGCTCCAGGACCTGTTCGACGCCCAACGTCGCGCCTACGCGGCCAACCCGATGCCGCCAGCCGCGCAGCGCCAGCAATGGCTGAAGGCTTTGCGCGACGTGCTCAGCGACGAACGCCAGGCGCTGATCAGCGCGATCAGCCAGGACTTCAGCCACCGCAGCGCAGACGAAACCCTGTTCGCCGAGTTGATGCCCAGCCTGCATGGCATTCACTACGCCAGCAAACACCTCAAAGGCTGGATGAAACCTTCCCGGCGTGCGGTAGGCATCGCCTTCCAACCGGCGTCAGCCAAAGTCATCTACCAGCCGTTGGGTGTGGTCGGGGTGATTGTCCCGTGGAACTACCCGCTGTACCTGGCCATTGGCCCATTGGTCGGCGCTTTGGCGGCGGGAAACCGGGTAATGCTCAAACTCAGCGAATCCACGCCGGCCACGGGTGAACTGCTTAAGGCGCTGCTGGCGAAAATTTTCCCTGAGGACCTGGTGTGCGTGGTGCTGGGTGAAGCCGAAGTGGGCATGGCATTTTCCAAATTACGCTTCGATCATCTGCTATTCACCGGTGCCACCAGCATCGGCAAGCACGTGATGCGCGCGGCCGCCGAGCACCTCACACCGGTCACCCTGGAACTGGGTGGCAAGTCGCCAGCCATTGTTTCCGCCGATGTGCCACTCAAGGACGCCGCCGAGCGCATTGCCTTCGGTAAATGCCTGAATGCCGGGCAAACCTGTGTGGCGCCGGATTACGTGCTGGTGCCGGAAGACCGTGTTGAAGGTTTCGTCGAGGCCTACAGCAGCGCCGTTCGTGGGTTTTATCCGACCCTGGCCGACAACCCGGACTACACCGCCATCATCAATGAGCGGCAACAGGCCCGGCTGAATGCCTACGTCAAAGACGCCACCGACAAGGGCGCCACCCTGATTGCGCTATATGACCAAGGCCAGGCACGGCGTATGGCCCACAGCCTGTTGCTGGATGTCAGCGACGAGATGACGGTGATGCAGGACGAAATCTTTGGCCCGCTGCTACCTATCGTGCCTTATCGCGGCCTCGACCAGGCGTTTGCCTACATCAACCAGCGCCCTCGCCCACTGGCCCTGTACTACTTCGGCTACAACAAGGGCGAACAGAACCGCGTGCTCCACGAAACCCATTCCGGCGGTGTTTGCCTCAACGACACGCTGCTGCATGTGGCCCAGGACGACATGCCCTTTGGCGGCATCGGCCCGTCGGGCATGGGCCATTACCACGGCCATGAAGGCTTCCTCACGTTCAGCAAGGCCAAGGGCGTGCTGGTTAAACAGCGCCTGAACGCGGCGAAGCTGATCTATCCGCCTTACGGCAAAGCCATCCAGAAGTTGATCCAGAAGCTGTTTATCCGCTGATTCCGCCACCCTCGGGATAACAATAAGAATGAACCCTAGCCTGACTGAAACACCTGCGCTGTCACGGCGCGGCGTCCTGAAAATCGGCCTGTGCGCCAGCGCGTTCCTGGCCACCGCCGGCTTGGGGGCTAGCCTCAGCGGCTGCTCCAGCAGCGCCCCGGCCAGTGGCTTTGCCATGCTGCGCAGCAGTGACTTGCCGTTCTTGCGCACAATAATCCCGGTGTTGCTTGAAGGCGCGGCCAGCGCTCAAGAGGTGGTCGCCGGCATCGAAGACACCCTGAAAAAACTCGACTACAGCCTGCAAAACCTGTCGCCGGAGATGTTCAAGCTCACCCAGCAGCTGTTCGACGTGCTGAGCATGGGCATCACTCGTGGCCCATTGACCGGCATCTGGGGCAGTTGGGAAAACGCCAGCGCGGAGCAGATCCGCAACTTCCTGCACCGCTGGGAAAACAGCTACCTCAACCTGCTGCGCATGGGCCAGGGTTCGCTGCTCAAGCTGGTGATCATGGCCTGGTACTTCCGGCCGGCGTCATGGGCGCATTGCGGCTACCCCGGCCCACCCAAGCTCTAAGCCTGACAACCCGATCAAAAATGTGGGAGCGGGCTTGCTCGCGAAAGCGGTGGGTCAGTCAATGATTTCTTAACTGATAGACCGTATTCGCGAGCAAGCCCGCTCCCACATTGACCGCAACTTCGTAGCGTTTAACGCATAAAAATAAGAGTGCACTTCTATGCCCGTACCCGATCTGTTCCGTGATGGCTTGGCCCGTGGCTGGAAAACCCACAATGGCGCAGCCCTCAGCAATGACCTGACCCTGGAAGCCGACGTGGCCATTATCGGCAGCGGCGCCGGTGGCGGCACCACCGCCGAGATCCTCAGTGCTGCGGGCTACAAAGTGCTGCTGATCGAAGAAGGCCCGCTCAAGACCAGCAGCGACTTCAAGCTGCTTGAAGACGAGGCCTACGCCAGCCTGTACCAGGAAGGCATTGGCCGCATGAGCAAGGACGGCGCGATTACTATCCTGCAGGGCCGTGCCGTCGGCGGCACCACGCTGATCAACTGGACCTCGAGCTTTCGCACACCCGATGCCACCCTCGCCCACTGGGCCAGTGAATACGCAGTCAAAGGCCACAGCAGCGCCGAAATGGCGCCATGGTTCGAAAAGATGGAACAACGCCTGGGCATCGCGCCCTGGGCCATTCCACCGAATGCCAACAATGATGTAATCCGCAAGGGCTGCGAAAAGCTCGGCTACAGCTGGCACGTGATCCCGCGCAACGTGCGCGGCTGCTTCAACCTGGGTTATTGCGGCATGGGTTGCCCGGTAAACGCCAAGCAGTCGATGCTGGTGACCACCATTCCCTCCACCCTGGAAAAGGGTGGCGAACTGCTTTACCTGGCCCGCGCCGAGCACCTGAAATACAGCGGCGACAGCATCAGCAGCCTTGAATGCGTGGCCATGGATGAACGTTGTGTGGCGCCTACCGGGCGCAAAATCACGGTCAAGGCCAAGCATTACGTGCTGGCGGGTGGCGGCATCAACAGCCCGGCGCTGCTGATGCGCTCGGACGCGCCCGACCCGCATTCGCGGCTGGGCAAGCGTACCTTCCTGCACCTGGTGAATTTCTCCGCCGGGCAGTTCGACGAGGTGATCAACCCGTTCTATGGTGCGCCGCAGTCGATCTATTCCGACCACTTCCAGTGGCAGGACGGCACCACCGGCAAAATGTCCTACAAACTGGAGGCGCCGCCGCTGCATCCAGGCCTGGCCAGCACGCTGTTCGGAGGCTATGGCACCGGGAACGCGCTGGACATGAGCCAGTTGCCCCACACCCACGCCATGCTCGCCCTGCTGCGCGACGGTTTTCACCCCGACAGCCCCGGCGGCGCGGTGGAGTTGCGTGGCGACGGCACACCGGTGCTCGACTATCAGGTCTCGGACTACGCCTGGGACGGTCTGCGCCGTGCGTTTCATACCATGGCCGAGATTCAGTTCGCGGCAGGCGCCAAGTCGGTCAAGCCGTTGCATCACGATGCACGCTACGTAAATACCCTGGCCGAAGCGCGCAGCCTGATCGACGGTTTGAGCCTGGAACTGCACCGCACCACGCTGGGCAGCGCCCATGTGATGGGCGGTTGCGCCATGGGCGAAGACCCGAAAAACGCGGTGGCCGACAGCCTCGGTCGTCATCACCAGCTGCGCAACTTGTCGATCCATGACGGCTCGCTGTTCCCCACCAGCATTGGCGCCAACCCACAATTATCGGTGTACGGGTTGACCGCGCAATTGGCGACAGCATTGGCCGAACGTCTGAAAACAGCATGAAAAAACCCGGTATTCGCGGTATCTATCTACATAAGTCGACTTGGAACACCGGGAATGCTGCGATACCATCCGGTTCCCCAACGGACTCCGCCAGGACGACGCGATGAACCGAGTGTTGTACCCAGGTACCTTCGACCCGATTACCAAAGGCCATGGCGATCTGGTCGAACGTGCGTCTCGCTTGTTCGACCATGTAATCATCGCGGTCGCGGCCAGCCCCAAGAAAAACCCGCTGTTTCCCCTGGAACAGCGCGTGGAGCTGGCGCAAGAGGTCACCAAGCACCTGCCCAACGTGGAAGTGGTGGGCTTTTCCACATTGCTCGCGCACTTCGCCAAAGAGCAGAACGCCAATGTGTTCCTGCGTGGCCTGCGCGCGGTGTCGGACTTCGAATACGAATTCCAACTGGCCAATATGAACCGCCAACTGGCGCCAGACGTGGAAAGCCTGTTCCTGACGCCATCTGAGCGTTATTCGTTCATTTCCTCGACATTGGTGCGTGAAATCGCCACTTTGGGCGGAGATATCACCAAGTTCGTGCACCCGGCCGTGGCCGATGCGCTGACCCTGCGCTTCAAGAAGTAAGGCTCTTTGTGGCGAGGGAGCTTGCTCCCGCTGGACTGCGCAGCAGTCCTAATCGCTTAAAGTACAGCGGGGTCGCTTCGCGGCCAAACGGGAGCAAGCTCCCTCGCCACAGAGGCAACGACCGACATTCGGGCTTGCCTCACGCTCGCACTGCGGGCGCCAATGCGGCACAATTGTGCGCATTAGTTTTCAGATGCCCTGGCTGACAGCCCTGGCAGGAGTTTCCATGTCCCTGATCATCACCGACGATTGCATCAACTGCGACGTCTGCGAACCCGAGTGCCCGAACGCTGCGATTTCCCAGGGCGAAGAGATCTACGTGATCGACCCCAACCTGTGCACCCAGTGCGTCGGCCACTACGACGAGCCTCAGTGCCAGCAAGTGTGCCCGGTGGATTGCATTCCGCTGGATGAGGCACGGCCGGAGACTGAAGAGCAGTTGATGGAGAAGTACCGGCTGATTACCGGTAAGGCCTGAAGCTATTTATTGCCTGCGATGGCGATATCAGCCATCACCCGGCACTCAGCTCTGGCACTTAGGGCAAAACACACTCGCCCGCTGCCCCAGCACCACATTGCGCAACTCGCTCCCGCAGACCTTGCACGCTTCGCCACCGCGGCCGTAGACGTACAGCTCCTGCTGGAAATACCCCGGTTGCCCGTCGCCGCCGATAAAGTCCCGCAACGTGGTGCCGCCGCGCTCGATGGCCGCTGCCAGGATGCGCTTGATCTCGATCGCCAGCTTCAAATAACGCCCGCGTGAGATACCGCCCGCAGCCCGGCGCGGATCTATCCCCGCCGCAAACAACGCTTCCGTCGCGTAGATATTGCCCACGCCCACCACCACCGCGTTGTCCATGATGAACGGCTTCACCGCCATCGACTTGCCACGCGACAGCTGGAACAGACGCTCGCCATCAAACAGGTCGGTCAGCGGCTCCGGCCCCAGACGCAGCAGCAGTTCGTGGTTGTGCGGGTCCTGGCTCCAGAGCATCGCGCCGAAACGCCGAGGGTCGGTATAACGCAGCGCCAGGCCAGATTCGAGTTCGATGTCCACATGCTCGTGCTTGAGTGCAGGCAAGCCGACTTCCACCAGACGCAAATTGCCCGACATACCCAAATGGCTGATCAAGGTGCCCACTTCGGCGTTGATCAACAGGTACTTGGCCCGCCGCTCCACCAACACGATGCGCTGCCCGGACAGGCGCACATCCAGGTCTTCCGGGATCGGCCAGCGCAGGCGCCGTTCACGCACCACCACACGGCTGACGCGTTGGCCTTCCAAATGCGGCGCAATCCCGCGACGGGTAGTTTCGACTTCGGGTAACTCGGGCATGCGTACCTCTTGTTTAAAGGGTCAGTGGGCGCCCAGTTCGCGAATGGACAGCTTCAGGCTTTCAAAGTCGTAGTCCGACAGGCCCACGTAATCCAGCACCAGATGGCCGATGGCATCCCACTCATGGTCCGCCGACTGGTTGCCCAACACGCGGTAGGACGAGCAGATGTGCTCGGCCATCTTGAGAATCGCCAGCAGGTTTTTAAGTTGCGGGTTGCGCGACGACTCATCGCTGAAAATCGCCAGGGCGTTGTGGTGGTTGGCGATGGCGTCGGTGACATGCTCCGGCAGGCGCCAGGATTTGGCGGTGTAATAGCCGACCACGGCATGGTTGGTGTTGAACGCGTTGTTCTCGGTGTCGACCACGCGGCAATCCGGGCCGGCATTGGCGTAAGCCTGCTCCAGCACCCCCATGTAGTTGGGAAAGCGCTTGAGCATCAGCGGCACGCCGCAGTCGTGGAACAGGCCCAAGGCATAGGCTTCGTCGACTGTTTGCGAGCCGGTGCGCTTGGCCAGGGTCAGGCAGGTCATGGCCACGTCCTGGGCGGTGTCCCAGAAGCGGTTGAGGGTGACGATGGTGTCGTCGCTCATCTCGCCCTTGATCGACTGCGCGTTGATCAGGTTGATGATCGAGCGGCTACCCAACAGGTTCACCGCGCGCTGGATCGAGGCAATCTTGTTGCTCAGGCCGTAATACGGCGAGTTGACGATCTTCAGCAGCGCGCCGGACAAGCCTGGGTCCTGGGAGATCAGCCTCGCGATCACTTCCAGGTCCGGGTCGGGCATGTACTGCTCCATCTGCAAATCCACCATGATTTGCGGTTGAGGCGGCACACTGATGCCTTGCAGGGCCTGTTGGATCTGCTCGGCGGAAAGCTCTGGGGACATAAATACACACTCTGGACTAGGCGCGAATTCTAACCTTTATGAAGACCCGGCCGACACCCAAAAACCGAACTGGAACGGGGTCAAATGTGGGAGCTGGCTTGCCTGCGATAGCATCACCGCCGTACGTCAGATACACCGCGCCGTCCGCATCGCAGGCAAGCCAGCTCCCACAGAACAGCCGCACAACAGGGTATACTCCCGCTCTTTTTTCCGGAGCGACGTCATGTCCCTGCCAAGCCTGCGTCTCAAAGCCAACGCCGATCGTCGTTTGCGCAACGGCCACCTGTGGGTCTACAGCAACGAAATCGACGTGGCCGCCACCCCACTTCACGGCTTCCAGGCAGGCGACCAGGCTATCCTGGAAGCGGCCGGCGGCAAGACCCTGGGCATCGTGGCCATGAGCCCGAACAACCTGATCTGCGCCCGTCTGCTGTCGCGCGACATCAAGTTGCCATTGGATAAATCGCTGCTGGTGCACCGCATCAACGTCGCCCTGTCCCTGCGTGACCGCCTGTTCGACAAGCCGTTCTACCGCCTGGTCTACGGTGATTCGGACCTGTTGCCGGGCCTGGTGGTCGACCGTTTCGGCGACATCCTGGTGGTGCAGATCGCCTCGGCAACCATGGAAGCCCATAAAGAAGACGTGATCGCCGCCCTGACCCAAGTGCTCAAGCCGAGCGGCATCCTGTTCAAGAATGACTCCGCCGCGCGCGACGCCGAAGGCCTCAACCGCTACGTCGAAACCGTGTTCGGCCTGGTGCCGGAGTGGGTTGCGCTGGAAGAAAACGGCGTGAAGTTCGAAGCCCCGGTGATCCAGGGCCAGAAGACCGGCTGGTTCTACGACCACCGCATGAACCGCGCCCGCCTGGCCCCGTACGCCAAAGGCAAACGTGTACTCGACCTGTACAGCTACATCGGCGGCTGGGGCGTGCAAGCTGCAGCGTTCGGCGCCAGTGAAGTGTTCTGCGTCGACGCCTCGGCCTTCGCCCTCGACGGCGTAGAGCGCAACGCCGCGCTGAACGGTGTCGCCGAGAAGATGACCTGCATCGAAGGCGACGTGTTCGAAGCCCTCAAAGAGCTGAAAGCCAGCGAAGAACGCTTCGACGTGATCGTCGCCGACCCTCCGGCCTTCATCAAACGCAAAAAAGACATGAAAAACGGCGAAGGCGCCTACCGCCGCCTCAACGAGCAAGCCATGCGCCTGCTCAGCAAGGACGGCATCCTGGTCAGCGCTTCGTGCTCCATGCACCTGCCGGAAGACGACCTGCAAAACATCCTGCTGACCAGCGCCCGTCACCTGGACCGCAATATCCAGATGCTCGAACGCGGCGGCCAGGGCCCGGATCACCCGGTGCACCCGGCGATTGCCGAGACGCGTTATATCAAGAGCATTACGTGCCGGTTGTTGCCCAATAGCTGATTGAACGCGGGCTAAATGTGGGAGCGGGCTTGCTCGCGAAAGCGGCATGTCAGTCGATGAATGAGTTGACTGACACTACGTATTCGCGAGCAAGCCCGCTCCCACATTTTGGTTTGTAGTGTGTCAGGTAAACTTTCCTATCGCCGCAAACCACAACAATTCGGGAACCGTCCTTCAACGGTTTTGATTGAATTCCACATTTCGCAGACTAGTATCGGTTTCTGGAATTACTCCGGAAAACAAAAACAATGTCTGGGCTCTACCTCTCCCGCTTCATTCTCATCACCTGCATTTCCCTGATCAGCTTTTTCCCGATCAATATCCTGCTTCCTTCGTTCCCCGCCCTGTCTGTGCAATTCGACACGCCTAGCGCCGAAATCGCCCTGTCCATCAGCCTGTTCACGCTGGTGTTCTCGATCTCGCAGTTGGTCGCCGGCCCGCTGTCGGATAAATACGGACGCAAGGAAGTCCTGCTCGGTTGCATCACGCTGTCGATCCTCGGCGCGATCGGTTGCGCTTTCGCATCGGACTACCTGACCTTCCTGCTGTTTCGCTGCGTACAGGCCATGGGCTGCGGCTTTTTCGTGTTGGGCCATGCACTGGTCGAAGACCTGTTCGAAGAGCAGGACCGCGCCCACGTACGCCTGTATTACATGACCCTCAGTGGTTCGTTTGTGGCGCTCTCGCCACTGATCGGCTCCTGGCTGCAAACCACCTTCGACTGGCAAGGCAGCTTCTACGGCTTTGCGCTGATGGCAACGGGCATGTTGATCCATGCGCTCTGCATCCTGCCGTCCAAGGCCGCCAGCCCGCACCGCGCGCCGGTATCAATCATCGGTACGCTCAAAGCCGTCGCCGGCAACCGCGACTTCCTGCGCTACTGGTGGATTGCCGCGCTGGTGTTCGCCTGCTATTTCGCCTTGATCAGCGTGACGCCGCTGATTTTCATGGATGCGTTGAAACTGTCCGAATACCAATACGCACTGGTGTTGATGGTGTACGGCGTGGCCTACCTGCTCGGTGGCGTCGCGGCATCGTACTTGCAGAAGCGCATCTCGCTGTCCCGGCAAATCAATATCGGGCTGGGATTGCTGCTGGTGGCCGGCATTTTGTTAACGCTGATTATCAGCGTTGAGGCCATCACCCCCCTGACTCTGCTGATCCCGATGCTGATCAGCGCCCTGGCCGTCACTCTTGTGCGGCCTGCCGCGATTTCGGCGGCGATGCTGCTGTTTTCCAGCAGCGCGGGCACGGCAGCGTCGGCGGGCAACAGCATCATGTTCCTGACCGCGGCCATCAGCAGCGCCGCCCTCGCGCAGACCGGCAACCATTTGCTGATGACCATCGCCGTAAGCTTCATCGTTTTCAGCCTGTGGGGCTGGGTGGCGAATGCACGTGTGGGTCGCTAGCAAGCGCCCTCGCCACAGACGGGCATTCCCTCCCGCCACCAGCGGTGTAGAATCGACGCTATTCATCGCCAGTCATCCCCCGGCGGGTTTATGAGCTCGAGGCCCAGGCACGCGGCGATCCCGCGACGCGAGTGGCAACGTTTGGACACACGGCCATTTTCTGAGTGCTCCATACGTCAATAGAAGCTCACTTCCCTTTAGTACTTGATTAGCCGCCCGGAGTGCTCCATGCCAGATTACCGCTCGAAAACATCCACCCACGGCCGCAACATGGCCGGCGCGCGCGCACTGTGGCGTGCCACGGGGATGAAAGATGACGACTTCAAGAAGCCGATCATCGCGATTGCCAACTCGTTTACCCAGTTCGTACCGGGCCACGTCCACCTCAAGGACCTGGGCCAACTGGTCGCCCGCGAGATCGAACGCGCCGGTGGCGTAGCCAAGGAATTCAACACCATCGCCGTGGATGACGGCATCGCCATGGGCCATGACGGCATGCTGTATTCGCTGCCGAGCCGCGAGATCATCGCCGACTCCGTGGAATACATGGTCAACGCCCATTGCGCCGACGCCATCGTCTGCATCTCCAATTGCGACAAGATCACCCCTGGCATGTTGATGGCAGCCCTGCGCCTGAACATCCCGGTGATCTTCGTGTCCGGCGGCCCGATGGAAGCCGGCAAGACCAAGCTCGCCTCCCACGGCCTCGACCTGGTCGACGCCATGGTCATCGCCGCCGATTCCAGCGCTTCTGACGAGAAGGTCGCGGAATACGAGCGCAGCGCCTGCCCTACCTGCGGTTCGTGCTCCGGCATGTTCACCGCCAACTCGATGAACTGCCTGGTGGAAGCCCTGGGCCTGGCCTTGCCGGGCAACGGTTCCACCCTGGCCACCCACAGCGACCGCGAACAGCTGTTCCTGCAGGCCGGCCGCACCATCGTCGAGCTGTGCAAGCGTTACTACACCGAGAACGACGAATCGGTATTGCCGCGCAATATCGCCAACTTCAAGGCGTTCGAAAACGCCATGACCCTGGACATCGCCATGGGCGGTTCCACCAACACCATCCTGCACTTGCTGGCCGCCGCCCAAGAAGCCGAGATCGACTTCGACCTGCGCGACATCGACCGTCTGTCGCGCCACGTGCCGCAACTGTGCAAAGTCGCGCCGAACATCCAGAAGTACCACATGGAAGACGTGCACCGCGCCGGCGGGATCTTCTCGATCCTCGGCTCGCTCGCCCGTGGTGGCCTGTTGCACACCGACCTGCCGACCGTGCACAGCAAATCCCTGGCCGAAGGCATCGCCAAGTGGGACATCACTCAGACTGACGACGAAGCGGTGCATCACTTCTTCAAGGCAGGCCCGGCGGGCATTCCGACGCAAACCGCGTTCAGCCAGTCGACCCGCTATGAAACCCTGGATGACGACCGTGAAAACGGCTGCATCCGCAGTGTCGAGCACGCCTACTCGCAAGAAGGCGGCCTGGCCGTGCTGTACGGCAACATTGCGCTGGATGGCTGCGTGGTGAAAACCGCCGGTGTGGATGAATCCATCCACGTCTTTGAAGGCCGCGCCAAGATCTACGAAAGCCAGGACAGCTCGGTACGCGGCATCCTCGCCGACGAAGTGAAAGAAGGCGACATCGTGATCATCCGCTACGAAGGCCCGAAAGGCGGCCCGGGTATGCAGGAGATGCTCTACCCGACGTCCTACCTGAAATCCAAAGGCCTGGGCAAAGCCTGCGCCTTGCTGACCGATGGCCGTTTCTCCGGGGGTACTTCGGGCCTGTCCATCGGCCACGCCTCGCCGGAAGCTGCTGCCGGTGGCGCGATTGGTTTGGTACAGGACGGCGACAAGGTGCTGATCGACATTCCGAACCGCTCGATCAACCTGTTGATCAGCGACGAAGAACTGGCTGCACGCCGGGTCGAGCAGGACAAGAAAGGCTGGAAGCCGGTGGAGAAGCGTCCGCGCAAAGTCACCACCGCGTTGAAAGCCTATGCCCTGCTGGCCACCAGTGCCGACAAGGGTGCTGTACGTAACAAGGCGATGCTCGACGGCCTGTAAGCCCCGCCCATAAAAATGCCCCGCCATGTGCGGGGCATTTTTTTGTCTGTCGTCGATCGTTCCCACGCTCCGCGTGGGAATGCATCTGGTGACGCTCCGCGTCACAACTTCAAGAGCGGACGCAGAGCGTCCAAGGCTGCATTCCCACGCAGAGCGTGGGAACGATCGGCAAGAAAATCCCCCAGACAGCAGAGATCTACTGTGGGAGCTGGCTTGCCTGCGATGGCGGTGGGTCAGCCGACTCATGTACGGCCTGGCACACTGCTTTCGCGAGCAAGCCCGCTCCCACACTTGACCGAGTTCCAACTTGAGCATGCGGTCGAATGTGGGAGCGGGCTTGCTCGCGAAGCAGGCGCCTCGGTATTACTGAATCTCGTCAGGTTTCACGATCACCCAGTTCTTGTTCGCCGTTACCGGCAGGCCTTCCTTGGCCTGAGCGGCCGCGTGCTTGGCCATCATGCCGTTGAGCTGGGTCATGTATTTGTCTTTGCGGTTGATCCACAGGTGAATGCCGCCCTTGGCCACGTCCACATCATGGAACAGCATGTAGCCATCGCTGGTCGGTGTGTCACCGCCGACGATCACCGGTTTTTTCCATTCGTCGATGTAGGTCAGGATTGCCGCGTGCTTGCCGGCCATCCAGGTTGCCGGGGTCCACAGGTACGGGGTGAGTTCCAGGCCGAGGTTGGCCTTCTCGTCATATTTGCCCGCAGTGATCTGCTTGCGCGCCGTGGTCAGCTCGCCGGTCTTGCGGTCCTTGAGCAAGGTGCTCACGCCAATGACATTTTCAGGTTTGACGTTGTAGCCGTACTTCGGGTCGGCGGCGACCATGCGTACCAGCTCCTCGGAGGCGGCGGTCATCACATACACTTCGATGCCGTTTTCCATCAGCTTGTTGTACAGCTCGGCCTGGCCGGTGAAGACTTTCGGCGGTTGCACCTCAGACTTTTTCATCACATCGCCTTCAAAGTAGGTGACCGGCACCGGCTTGCCGGAAGCCATCAGCTCATCTACCTGGACCTTGAGTTCCTTGAGGGTGAAGCCTGAGAAAATCTGCGCCACCCACGGATAGCAGACCATGTCGTCGACTTCGCAGAGGCGGTAGTAGTAGCTGAACAGGCTTTCCTTGTGGTCGGCGGTGTCCTTGAATGGCATCAGCTTCAGCGATGGGTCCATGCTCTCGCGGGTGATCAGGCCCTTGTTTTCCATGTAGGGCAACAAGGACTCTTCGAGGTCGTAGCGGTAACTGGTGTTGTCCATGTCGAACACCGCGAAGTTACCCTTGTTGGCATTCGCGGCAATCATCTTGTTCAGTTGCTCGGCGGCAGGCGCCGGCCAGTGTTTCAACTCGGTGGCGGCAAATGCCTGGCTGACGAGGCCGAGGCAGAAGGCGGCGGCAAGTAGTTTTGGCGCGAGCTTCATAAGCGTTTTCTCCCTGAGTGAAAGACATCGACGCTAACAAATCTGTATGACAGTTATCGCCCGAGCACGACCGCTTGCGTCGTGATAACGCCAAGGGCATGCGCCTGAGCGTCAAATGCTTATTCCAAAAACGACAGTCGCCATTCCATATTGGTATTAAATCAATATATTTCAAACTGTTAGGCTTCCCGGTTCGCAATCGCAGGCTCACGCGATTGGCTGCCTTCTCAACGGAGCTTCAATGAATCTGCCCCTGATTCTCAATTTACTGGTGTTCGTGGCCCTGTTGCTGGGCCTGGCACAAACCCGTCGCACCAACTGGAGCCTCGCCAAGAAGGTGCTGTTTGCCCTCGTACTGGGCGTGGTGTTCGGCACGGTGCTGCACACCATTTATGGCGACGGCAACCCGGTGCTAAAGGCCTCGATCAGTTGGTTTGATCTGGTCGGCAATGGCTACGTGCAACTGCTGCAAATGATCGTGATCCCGCTGGTGTTCGCCTCGATCCTCAGTGCTGTGGCGCGCCTGCACAACGCCTCGTCCCTGGGCAAGATCAGCTTCCTGACCATCGGCACGCTGCTGTTCACCACCGCGATTGCGGCGCTGATCGGTATCGGCCTGACCAACCTGTTCGGCCTCACCGCCGAAGGCCTGGTGGCGGGCACCCAGGAGATGGCACGCCTGCAAGTGATCCAGAGCGATTACGCCGGCAAGGTGGCCGACCTGAATATCCCGCAGTTGCTGCTGTCGTTCGTGCCGGCCAACCCGTTTGCAGATCTTGCCCGCGCCAAGCCTACGTCGATCATCAGCGTGGTGATTTTCGCCGCATTCCTGGGGGTTGCCGCACTGCAACTGCTCAAGGATGACGTGGAAAAAGGCCAGAAAGTGCTCAACGCCATCGACACCCTGCAAGCCTGGGTGATGCGTCTGGTGCGCCTGGTGATGAAGCTGACGCCGTACGGCGTGCTGGCCCTGATGACCAAAGTGGTCGCCGGCTCCAACCTGCAAGACATCATCAAGCTCGGCAGCTTTGTGGTGGTTTCGTACCTGGCGCTGGGCCTGATGTTTGTGGTGCATGGCCTGTTGCTGTCGCTGGCCGGGATCAATCCGCTGCGGTTTTTCCGCAAGGTGTGGCCGGTGCTGACGTTTGCCTTCACCAGCCGCTCCAGCGCAGCCGCCATTCCACTGAGCATTGAAGCGCAGACCCGTCGCCTGGGCATTCCGCAATCCATCGCCGGGTTTGCCGCCTCGTTTGGCGCCACCATCGGCCAGAACGGTTGCGCCGGTCTCTACCCGGCCATGCTGGCGGTAATGGTTGCACCGACCGTGGGCATCAACCCGCTGGACCCGCTGTGGATCGCGACGTTGGTGGCGATTGTGACGTTGAGTTCGGCCGGTGTGGCAGGCGTGGGCGGCGGGGCGACCTTTGCCGCGCTGATCGTGCTGCCGGCGATGGGCTTGCCGGTGTCACTGGTGGCGCTGCTGATTTCCGTGGAGCCGTTGATCGACATGGGCCGTACGGCGTTGAACGTGAATGGTTCGATGACGGCGGGGGCGATTACCAGCCAGGTCATGGGGCAGACGGATAAAGCGCTGCTGGATGCTGATGAGCATGCTGAATTAGCGCAGGTTTAACACTTCTGTGGCGAGGGAGCTTGCTCCCGCTGGGCTGCGTAGCGGCCCTGGAATCTTGGGAGCGCTTCGCTCTCCAGCGGGAGCAAGCTCCCTCGCCACATTAAGCGCGCCAGATCTTTAGGCTTTTTCCCAGACTTCGAAGTTGTAGGCAGGCTTATCGCCTTCAGCCAGGTTCTCGACATTCGACACCAGCTTCCACTGGTTCAAATCAAACTTCGGAAACCACGCATCGCCTTCCGGGCTCAACGCCACCCGCGTCAAATACAGGCGTTCCGCCTGCTCCAGCCCCTGCGCATACAGCTGCGCACCGCCGATCAGCATCAGCTCATCCACGCCCTGTTCCAGCGCCCAGGCTTCAGCCCGCTCAACCGCCGCGTCCAGTGACGGAAAAACTTCCGCACCTTCGAGCGCCAAGCCGGTCTGACGGCTGACCACAATGTTCAAGCGCCCCGGCAACGGTCGGCCCAGGGAATCCCAGGTCTTGCGCCCCATGATGATCGGCTTGCCGAGCGTGGTGGCCTTGAAATATTTGAAATCCCCCGGCAAATGCCAGGGCATGCTGTTGTCGACGCCGATCACGCGGTTTTCACCGAGGGCTGCGATCAGGCTTAAAGGGAGAGTTTTTTTCATGCCGACGAGAATACCAGAGCCACGAGTCTGCGGTTATGCTCCAGGCTCACTTGCTCAACAGGACGGCGCGTGACTGCACTGAACCCGCTGCACACACTTTGGCTGACCGAAACCGTGCGCCTGCGCGAAGAGCACGCAGGCCCTTTGGAAGACCTGGAAGCCAACCGCCTGGCCCGCACGGCCGGTGGCGATTTGCCCACGCGCATCCAGCAGCGTGCCCTGCACCTGGCCGAGCGCGATGGCCTGACGGCCGCCCTCACCCGCTGGCTGCAAGGCGCGCGTTTGGCATTGGTGCTGCTGGCGATAGTCGCCGTGATCAGCGGCGCAGGCCTGGCCTTTGCCGCCTTGGGTAATGGCCTGACGCCGGTAAACGTGTTCTGGGCCTTGGGCAGCCTGCTCGGCTTGAACCTGATCCTGTTAATCAGCTGGGCCTTGGGCTTGCTGTTTGCCGGCGAACACAGCGCCAGCCTCGGGCGGCTGTGGTTGTGGCTCAGCGAAAAACTTGCCCGGGATGCCAAAGCCGCGCAATTGGCGCCAGCCTTGCTGCTGTTGTTGCAGCGCCAGAAACTCAATCGTTGGGCCGTGGGTGTGCTGGTCAACAGCCTGTGGTTGCTGGCATTGCTCAGCGCCCTGGTGATTCTGCTGACACTGCTGGCCACGCGGCGCTACGGTTTTGTATGGGAAACCACCATTCTCGGCGCCGATACTTTTGTCGCCGTGACTCAAGCCCTCGGCAGCTTGCCCGCCTTGCTCGGTTTTAATGTGCCGACGGTGGAGATGATCCGCGCCAGCGGTGACTCGGCCCTGAATATCGAAAGCGCTCGCCAGGCCTGGGCCGCGTGGCTGGTAGGCGTGCTGCTGGTGTACGGCCTGCTGCCCCGATTGCTCCTCGCGCTGCTGTGCCTGTGGCGCTGGAAACGCGGGCGCGCTGCGTTGCGCCTGGACCTCAACCTGCCCGGCTACAGCCAACTGCGCGAACGTCTGATGCCGAGCAGTGAACGGCTGGGTGTCAACGACGCCGCGCCCGAACAACTGCACCACATCACCGGCGGCATCAGCGAGCTGGAAAGCAACGGCGCCCTGCTGGTGGCCATCGAACTCGACGATCAGCGCCCGTGGCCGCCCAAGCTGCCGAGCAGCGTCAAGAACGCCGGCATCCTCGACAGCCGTGAGTCGCGCAACAAACTGCTGGAACAACTCACGCGCTTCCCGCCCGCACGCCTGGCCATCGCCTGTGACCCGCGCCGCTCGCCGGATCGCGGCAGCCTGGCGTTGATCGCCGAGCTGGCCCGCAGCGCCACCGCCACCCGCGTATGGCTGTTGCAGGCGCCACCCGGCCAGGCGCTGGACGCCGAGCGCCTGGGCGACTGGCACGCCGCGCTGCAACAGCTGGAGCTGCCTTTCGCCGACTGTGCGCCGCTGAACTGGCTGGAGACCGGTCATGACTAAACCGCTCAAGCTCGCCGTGGTCGGCCACACCAATGTCGGCAAGACCTCGCTGCTGCGCACGTTGACCCGTGATGTGGGCTTTGGCGAAGTCTCCCATCGCCCCAGCACCACCCGCCATGTGGAAGGCGCGCGCCTGTCGGTCGATGGCGAAGCCTTACTGGAGCTGTACGACACGCCCGGCCTGGAGGATGCCATCGCGTTGCTTGATTACCTGGAACGTCTGGACCGACCCGGCGAACGCCTCGATGGCCCGGCTCGCCTGGCGCGGTTTCTGGAAGGCAGCGAAGCCCGCCAGCGTTTTGAACAGGAAGCCAAAGTGCTGCGGCAACTGCTGGCCTCGGACGCCGGTTTGTACGTGATCGACGCCCGCGAACCGGTGCTGGCCAAGTACCGCGACGAGCTGCAAGTGCTGGCCAGTTGCGGCAAACCATTGCTGCCGGTGCTCAACTTCGTCAGCAGCAGCGACCACCGCGAGCCGGACTGGCGCGAAGCCCTGGCCCGCCTCGGCCTGCATGCACTGGTGCGCTTCGACAGCGTGGCGCCGCCGGAAGACGGCGAACGCCGTTTGTATGAAAGCCTGGCGCTGCTGCTGGAAAACGCACGGCCGCAATTGGAACGCCTGATCCTCGATCAGCAAGCCCAACGCCAGGCCCGCCAGCAAAGCGCCGCACGCTTGATCGCCGAATTGTTGATCGACTGCGCCGCATGCCGGCGCAGCGTGGTCACCGAGGATGAACAGCAAGCCATCAGCGACTTGCGCAAGGCTGTGCGCCAGCGCGAGCAAAAGTGTGTAGAGGCGCTGCTCAAACTGTTCGGCTTCCGCCCGCAGGACGCCGCCGCCAGCGACTTGCCGCTGTTGGACGGCCGCTGGGGCGATGACCTGTTCAACCCCGAAACCCTTAAACAACTCGGCGTTCGGGTCGGCGGCGGGATCGCCGCAGGCGCGGCAGCCGGTGCGGGTGTGGACCTGCTGGTCGGCGGTCTCACCCTCGGCGCCGCCGCCATTGCCGGTGCCATCGCCGGTGGCGCGCTGCAAACCGCACGCAGCTACGGCAGCCGCCTGTTGGGCAAGATCAAGGGCCAGCGCGAGCTGACCGTCGACGACAGCGTTTTACGCCTGCTCGCCCTGCGCCAACGTCAATTGCTCAAGGCCCTGAACCTGCGCGGCCATGCGGCGATGCACAGCATCAAGGTCGACACGCCTCAAGACCAAACCTGGCGGGCAGGCAAATTACCGGACGCTTTGCACAAGGCCCGTGCCTACCCGCAATGGTCGTGCCTTAACGCTCAGCCAAAGCTTAGCCAGGCTGAACGTCAGGAGCAGATTCATGTATTGGCGCAGTCACTCAAGGATGAGTAACTGCGAGCACCCATTGATCTGCCATACACCTGGCAAGGCTCATGAGGCCGGGATATCCAAGACCTTGACCTCAAAGGTTTCCGGTTCGTGCCAGCTGAACAGCAGGTACAGCTCAGCCAACCGGTGGACCAAACGCCGATCAATGTCGTCGATTACACCGTCATGGTTGATATCGAAATGAATGTTCCATTCGAGCACTTGGTCGTTATCAAAGTCATAAGCGGCATTCCAGGCGACCAGCGTGTGAGAATCAATGTCCCCCGTACCCTCCTGAACGTGCAGACGCACAGTGTCGGGCGTGCCGTCTTTATAGAAGTCTTCGGAGAAAATTTTCATGTAGCGCGTTGAAGCCTTCCCAGGATTAAACCAGTTGAGCTTCAAATAGGTAGAGGCAAATTTGTCCAACAGCAGTTTATCGAGCCGACTCTCTCGCCCATCATTCGTCACATCCCCTCTGCTGTAGTCGATTTTCCCGTCAGTTGGAAAGTCATAGGCCACGGCCTGGTTGACCAAACTGTCCTGAATACCTTGTGCACTCTGGTAGAACTCAAGCACTACAGTATCCGCCCGGCCAACCCCTGTAGTGTCCTGTGCGAAAACTTTTAAATAGCGCATTGTCCGACTCCTTGTTCAAACTTATCCAAACCCGGATAAGTAGGCTCATACCATTTGAACCCAAGGAAACTACTGCACAAGGAACGGATCAGTTCTTTGTCTGCCTGATCAACTACGCCGTTTTTATCCACATCGGTAGGGGTAAACCATTCCAGGACGCCATTCCCGTAGCCATCAAAGGCTGAGGCCTGATAAGCCAATGTTGGTTTACGCCCCGTACTGCGCCGGTCCAGAAAAGTAAGTTGTACACCGTTGGGCGGGCGTTTTTCGTACTCATGGATGGCGATGATTACCAACGTGCGCTTCCAACTTTCACCGTAATTAAACCTGTACAGTTTAAGAAAGGTATTAGCAAACGTCTTGATCATGTGACTATCGATGACAGTGCTCTTGCCATCCACCTCGATATCCACAATCGTCTGCAGATCCACGCTGGCATCGCCATCCATATCAACGACAAACGCTTCATGAACCACCTCGTCAAACCCAGCAGCACTGCGTTCATAGAAATGTAGAAACACGGTATCTGCGCGTCGATTACCACTACGGTCTTGAGCAGTGACTTTTAAATAACGCATGGGAATGTCTCCGAAAGGGGCAAGACCCAAGGCTATTCCAGGTCTTGGCCATTTAAGAGTTCATGACGTCTGAACCGCCGGTACGAAAGAGCGCCGACACGCGTGCTAACTACCGACACCGGCTGCCAGCAGGCCACGTGCCTTGGCTTTCAGCAGGTCCAGGTCGACTACGGGCACGTGCATTTGCTTGGCCTGTTCATCCCAGTGGCGCATTCGCAAGCTGACGTGGCAAAGCGGATCCTGCTCAAAGGCCCGTGCCTCTGCAGCTGTCATCACCCCGCCCTGATAACCCAGGGTACGACGGCTGGCCTCGCTCAAGCGCGCGTAGTAGTCCGGCTGGCTGAAGGTCAGGTAGCGCTTGGCCTGTACGTGATACTCGACCAGCTTGGCCATGCGCTCGCTGAAACCTGCGCGGCGCAGGTAATCGGCGCCGAGCCGCTCGTGGCTGACCACGCCATAGCCGCCCATGTTTTCGCCGCCCTGCCCGCAGAGGTGCCCGATGTCGTGGAAAAACGCCGCCAACACCACTTCATCGTCGAAGCCTTCGGCCATAGCGAGTTGCGCAGCCTGGGACATGTGCTCGATCTGCGACACCGGCTCGCCGATGTAATCCGCCGCGCCGTGCTGTTCGTACAAGCCGAAGACGTCGGCAATGGTCTGCTCCGGGTTCATCATGCGCTTCCCCACAATGCTGTGATATTTCGCTCGGCCATCGCCGGGCCAACGCTCATGCCCACGCCGGAGTGCATCAACGCCGCGCTCACACCCGGCGCCGCACGCAGGAATGAAAACGGCGCCGGCCCGCGTGAGCCATACACACCTTGCCAGCGTTCCACTACCTGGATCTTGCAGCCCAGCGTCTGCTGCGCCAGCTCGATCAGCCAGTCATCGACTTGTTCGGCATTGAACGGCGATGCGTCACTGCCGTAGTCATGGGAGTCGCCGATGATCAGCTCGCCCTGCGGTGTCGGGCTGATCAGCAAGTGAATCCCGTGCTCTTGCAGGTGGGGCGCTTCACGCAGGATCTGCGCCTGCACCGGCGCAGCTTCCGGCAGGTCGGCAAACGCGCCGTAGTGCACGCAACTAAGGCCCGTGAGCAATGCGTGTTGCAGGTTCAGATTGAGCGCAGGCCGGGCGCGCAGCATTTGCAGGCGACAGATGCTCGGGTTGAGCTCGGCCATCGAATCGGCCAGCAACGTCTGGTAGTCGTGGCCGGAGCATACGATGACCTGCTCACCGCGAAAGCTGCCCGCGGTGGTGTGCACGTGGCCAGGCTCAACGTCGCGCACCAGGGTGGAGAAATAGAACTGCACTTTCAGTTCCTGGGCCAGATAATTAATCAGCGCCGGGATCGCCTCACGCGAATACAGTTGCTGATCATCCTTGCCATGCAGCGCGGCACGGTGATGGCGGAACTGGCCGCCATACAGTTCTTTCATCGCCGCGCCTTGCAACAGCTCGACGTTGTAGCCGTGTTCTTGGGCGCGACCGGCGCAGAAAGCCTCCAGCAGATGCTCTTCGGCTTCGGTGCGGGCGAACAGGTAGGAGCCGTTGCGCTTGAGCTGCAAGCCCGCCACCTGTGCCCATTGGCCCCAGATATCACGGCTTTCCCGTGCCAGGTCGAGCATCGGCCCAGGGGGTTGGCCGGTGACCAGTGCCTGGCCGAAGTTGCGCACGGAGGCGCCCAGCGGTGTGGCGCTGCGCTCGAAGACCTTAACCTTGATGCCGCGTTTGGCGGCGGCGTAGGCGTGGGACAGGCCGAGGATGCCGGCGCCGATGATCAGCAGATCGCTACTCATGTGTTCCTCTCGTTCCCACGCTCTGCGTGGGAATGCATCCAGTGACGCTGTGCGTCACGACTTCCAAGAGCGGACGCGGAGCGTCCAGGGCGGCATTCCCACGCGGAGCGTGGGAACAATCATCATCAGTTACTGCTTCTCGGACTTGCCGTCATAGCGCTTGCGCCATTCGGTCAGGATGCTGTCACGGTTCTTCGAGGCCCAGGCGAAGTCGTTCTTGATCAGGCGTTGTTCGTAGTCAGCCGGCAATTCGGTCTGCGGCTTGGCGATACCCGGCTGGGCGAGGACGGCGAAGTTGTCTTTGTACAGCTCCATCGCAGCGGGGCTGGCGGAGAAGTCGGCGAGTTTCTTCGCCGCATCGGCGTGGCTGGTGCCCTTGATCACGGCAGTCGCTTCGATGTCCCAGCCCAGGCCTTCTTTGGGCAGGATGATGTCCAGCGGCGCGCCTTGGCGTTTGAGTTGCACGGCCGGGTATTCAAACGAAATACCAATCGGGAATTCCCCGGAAGCCGCGAGCTTGCACGGCTTGGAGCCGGAGTGAACGTACTGGCCGATGTTCTGGTGCAGGTCGTCCATGTACTGCCAGCCCTGCTTCTCGCCGAAGGTCTGCAGCCAGGCGCTCACATCCAGAAAGCCGGTGCCGGACGATGCCGGGTTAGGCATCACGATCTTGCCCTTGTACTCAGGCTTGGTCAGGTCCTGCCAGCTCACCGGCTTGGTCAGGCCTTGTTTCTCGGCTTCGACGGTGTTGAAACAAATGGTCGCAGCCCACACGTCCATGCCGACCCAGGCCGGTGGGTTGGCAGCGTCGCGGTAGTTTTTGCCGATCTTGTCCAAGTCCTTGGGCGCGTAGTTATCCAGCATGCCTTGCTGGTCGAGAATCGCCAGGCTGGACGCGGCCAGGCCCCACACCACATCCGCCTGCGGGCGGGCTTTTTCGGCCAGCAGCTTGGCAGTGATGATGCCGGTGGAGTCACGCACCCACTTGATGTCGATATCCGGGTTGGCTTTTTCGAAGGCCTGTTTGTAGGTCTTCAACTGCTCGGCTTCGAGGGCCGTGTACACCGTCAACTCGGTTTTGGCGGCAAAGGCATTCAGGCTGAATGCGCTGAGCAGAGCAGCGGCCAGGGCCAAGGGCTTGAACATGGAGCACCTCCTTCAGGGATTTTATTGGCCGGGCGCGGTTTGGCGCCAGGCTTGGGAGCGGCGCAAAGCGCCACGTGAGGCCCACGCCAGCAGCAGCGAGACGCCGGCCGAGGTGAACAGGATCAGGGTCGACATGGCCGCGGCGCCGCCCACATTGCCGGCGTCGTCCATGTTCAACACGGCGACGGCGGCGAGGATGGTGTCGGGGCTGTAGAGGAAGATCGCAGCGGACACGGTGGTCATCGCCGACACAAACAGGTAGCGCACGATGTCCAGCAGCGCGGGCAGGCAGATCGGCACGGTGACACGCAGATAGTGGCGGTACAGCGGCGCCTTGAGGGACAGCGCGGCGGCTTCGAACTCGGCATCCAGTTGGCGCAGCGCAGTGGTTGCGGTCATTTGCGCGGTGGTCAGGTAGTGCGCAATGGTGCATACCACCAGCAACGTCATGGTGCCGTAGAACACGTGCAGCGGGTTGCCGTTGAGGTTGAAGAAGAACACGTACCCCAGGCCCAGCACCAAGCCCGGCACGGCCATCGGCACAAAACTGAGCATGCGCAGCGCCAGGTTCAGGCCTTTCTGGCCCTTGGTCTTTTCCATCAGGTAGGCGCCGGTGAAGATCAGTACGCTGCCGATCAGCGCAGTGCACAGGGCCATGGTCAGGCTGTTGCGATAGGCCAGCCAGCCGCCACCGGCGGTGTCTTCAAACTGGTAGTGATTGAGCGATAAAGACAGGTTGTACGGCCAGAACTTCACCAGCGAGGAGTACACCGCCATGCCGAATACCAGCAGCAACACGGCGCAAATTAACAGCACAATCGCCAGGTAGCAGCCATCCCTCAAGCGCGATGGCGCCGGTTGGAACACCTGGGCGCGGCCGCTCATGGAATCGCCATGACGGCGACGCAGCCAGGCATCCACAGCAAAGCTGAACAGCGCCGGCAACAGCAACACCATGCCGATCAGGGCGCCGCGACCGAACTGTTGCTGGCCGACCACCGCCTTGTAGGCTTCCAGCGCCAACACCTGATAATCGCCACCCACCACCACGGGCACGCCGAAGTCGGTGATCGTCAGGGTGAACACCAGGCAAAACGCCGCGAATACCGCCTGACGGGTGGCCGGCCAGGTAATACTGCGAAACGCCCGGGCCGGGCTGGCGCCCATGCTCGATGCGGCATCAAACAGACGCGCATCAGCCAAGGACAGCGCCGACAGCAGAATCATCAAGGCGTGTGGGAAGGTGTAGATCACTTCACCCAGCACAATGCCCCAGAAGCCGTAGATATTGTCCGAGAGCAACCCACGCAACATGCCTTGGTTACCGAACAGATAGACCAGCGCAATACCCGGCAACATCGACGGGGCCATCAATGGCAGCAGTGACAGGCCGCGCCAGATCGGCTTGCCGGGGATCAGCGTGCGTTGCAGTGCGTAGGCAAAGAGGTAGGCCAGCGGTACGACGATGGCCGCCACGCTGAGGGAAACTTTCAGGCTATTGCCCAACAGCCAATGGAAGTTTTCGCTGGTTACCAGCTCCCGCGCCGCGACCAGCCCGCCGCCCTGCCCGGCTTCGCTGCTGAAGCCGCGCCAGAAGATCGCCAGTAACGGCAACAACACCGCCATGCCCAGCAGGAGTAACCAAAGCAGCTTGCCGCCGACCACAAAAATGCGGTCGCCAAGCTCAGCGCGGGAAACCTGACGAGCCACGTGGTCGGGTATCGGCAGACTCATATCAGCAGCCATCTCAGGCAAACACCTGCAGGCTGCGCGGCGGCAAAGCCACCCAGATATCCTGCGCGCCCAGGCGCGGCATGGCTTCGGGGGCCAGCTCGGCCAACAGCGGGTGGCCAGGCAATTGCTCCAGCTCAAAGCTCATACGGCAGCGATTGCCGAGGAAGGTGATCTCGCGGACCTTGGCCGGGAACAGGTTTTCTTCATGCACCAGCGGGTTGACGCTGATGGCTTCCGGGCGGCAGAACAAGCGGCCGGACCTGGCCTTGCTGGCACTGTCATCCAGGCGCATGTGCAAGCCGCCGACCTGGGCATGGCTGTCACTGCTGCGACTGAACGGCAGCCAGTTGCCCTGGCCGACAAACTCCGCCACGAACGGCGTGGCCGGTCGGTCGTAGATTTCCTGGGGCGTAGCGTACTGCTCGACCTTGCCGTTGTTCATCACGGCGATGCGGTCGGCCATCAGCATGGCCTCGTCCTGGTTGTGGGTGACCATCAGCGTGGTAATGCCCAGGCGCCGCTGCAATTGGCGCAGCTCGGTACACAGATGCTCACGCACACGGGCATCGAGGGCCGACATGGGTTCATCCAGCAGCAGCAACGATGGCGCCGGTGCCAGGGCGCGGGCCAGGGCGACGCGCTGTTGTTGGCCGCCGGAGAGTTGGCCGGGGTACTTTTTTTCACTGCCGACCAGGCCAACCAGTTCGAGCATTTGCCCGACACGCTTGCGCACTTCGTCGCGACCACTGCCGGTAAGGCCGTAGCCGATGTTCGCTTCGACGGTCAGGTTGGGAAACAGCGCGTAGGATTGGAACAGAATGCCGTAGTCCCGCGCCTGCGGCGGCAGCAGGGACACATCGCGGTTGCCCAGGTAAAGCTCACCGCTGTCCTGGCGTTCCAGGCCGGCGATGCAGCGCAGCAAGGTGGTCTTGCCGCAGCCGGACGGGCCCAGCAGGCACACCAGCTCGCCGGCCGCGACTTCCAGGGACACGTTATCCAGCGCGGTGAAGGCGCCGAAGCGTTTCTGGATAGCGCGCACCTTCATTGGCGCGCCGGGTTGGGTCAGGGCTGTGTTCATGCAAGGCACCTCATCAAACTGATGAAGGTCATGCTAGGCGGGCAATGCGTCCCTCTTGTGGCAGAAAGGCAAAAGGCAGTGATAGTGGTATTGGTGGATTTGTGTAGGACCGGCTCCCCTTGTGGCGAGGGAGCTTGCTCCCGCTGGACCGGGCTGGCGCTCCAGTGCGCAGCGCTCCCAAGTTTTTTGGGGCCGCTACGCAGCCCAACGGGAGCAAGCTCCCTCGCCACAGGTGTCGCGACACGATCAGAGCGGTGACATTTCCTGCGCCAACCCCAAAAACGCCGCCGGCAAGCGCGCGCCTTTGCGCTCTTTCAGGCAGTACAAATACTCGGGGATCTGCGGTGCGTTCTCGATGGTCAGCACGCGCAGTTGCGGGTCATGGGGCACTTCCTGGCGGGCGATAATACTGATGCCGATATTGCGCAACACCGCTTCGCGAATCGACTCACGGCTGCCGAGTTCCAGCAACGGCCCGTAACTCACGCCGGCGCCCTGCAACATCTCTTCAGTCAGGCGCCGCGTGGTGGAGCCGGCTTCGCGCATCAGCAAGGTATGCCCGGCCAGCGCGCTCAACGGCACATGTTCAAGCTTGGCCAGGGGATGATTGCGATGCACCGCCAGCACCAGCGGGTCGGTGCCCAGCACGCGGCGGATCAGGCGTGGGTCTTCGAGCAGTTGCGAGGAGGCCGCGACATCGACGCGGTAATCGTCCAGTGCTTCGAGCACCTGTTGGGAATTGCCGATTTCCACCGAGACGTCGACATGGGGCAGGCGTTCGCGAAAGGCTTTGACCAGATCAAGGATGTAGTACGGCGCCGTGGCGGCAATCCTCAAGGCGCCCTGGACCTGGCCAGTATTGCGCAGGAAAAACTCGATATCGGCTTCCTGCTGCAACAGCACCTTGACCATCGGCAGCAAGCGCGCGCCGTCGTCGCTGACGGTGAGGCGCCGCCCGCCGCGGTAGAACAGCTCAACACCGTATTGGCTTTCGAGGTTGCGAATCTGGGTGGTGACGGTGGGCTGGCTCAAGCCGAGTTTTTTCGCCGCCTGGGTAATGCTGCCCAGGCGGGCGACCATAAAAAACGCCTTTAACTCAGCACTCAGCACACCGCCCTCTCATCCTCTATTTGCGCAACAGGCGCAGACCATTGAACACCACCAGCAGGCTCACGCCCATGTCCGCGAACACCGCCATCCACATGGTTGCCATGCCCAGGAACGTGACCGCCAGGAAGATCGCCTTGATCACCAACGCCAGGGCGATGTTCTGCTTGAGGATACTCGACGTTTGCCGCGACAGACGAATGAATGCCGGAATCTTGCGCAGATCATCGTCCATCAACGCCACGTCGGCGGTCTCGATTGCCGTGTCGGTGCCGGCTGCGGCCATGGCGAAGCCGATTTCGGCGCGGGCCAGGGCGGGAGCGTCGTTGATGCCATCGCCGACCATGCCTACCCGGCGGCCTTGGCGGTAGAGGGCTTCGATGGCTTGCAGTTTGTCGGTGGGCAACAGGTCGCCCTGGGCCTGGTCAATGCCAACCTGCGCCGCAATCGCCTGGGCGGTGTGGGTGTTGTCGCCGGTGAGCATCAGGGTCTTGATGCCCAGTTCGTGCAGTTGCTGGATAGCTTCGCGGCTGCTGTCTTTTACCGTGTCGGCCACGGCGAACAACGCCAGCGGCCCGGACTTGTCGAGCAGCAGCACCACGGACTTGCCTTGTTTTTCCAGAGCGAACAACTTTTCTTCCAGTGCCGGCGAGCACAGGCCCAGGTCTTCCACCAGACGGTGGTTGCCCAAGTGGTAGGTTTCGCCGTTGATGTCGCCACGCACACCGCGACCGGCCAGCGCCTCGAAGTTATCCACAACGTGGCTTGGCAGATTTTTATCCACAGCTGCCTTGGCGATGGCCAGCGACACCGGGTGGTCGGAGCGCCCGGCCAGGCTGGCCGCCAGGGCGGGTGCGCTGTCTTCAACGTTGGGGAACAGCGCCAGGTAATCGGTTTGCACCGGTTTGCCGTGGGTGATGGTGCCGGTCTTGTCGAGGGCCAGGTAGTCGAGCTTGTAACCGCCCTCCAGGTACACGCCGCCCTTGATCAGGATGCCTTTGCGCGCCGCAGCCGCCAGGCCGCTGACGATGGTCACCGGGGTGGAAATCACCAGGGCGCATGGGCACGCGACCACCAACAATACAAGGGCGCGGTAGATCCAGTCGAACCACACACCGGCCATGAACAGCGGCGGGATAATCGCCACGCCCAAGGCAAACAGGAAGACGGCCGGGGTGTAGACCTTCGAGAAGCTGTCGACAAAGCGCTGGGTCGGCGCACGTGCGCCCTGGGCCTGCTCCACCGCGTGAATGATGCGCGCCAGGGTCGAATTGTTGGCCGCTGCGGTGACCTTGTACTCAAGGGAACCGGCCTGGTTGATGGTGCCGGCGAAGACTTTATCGCCCACGGTCTTTTCAATCGGCAGGCTTTCACCGGTGATCGGCGCCTGATCGATGGTGGATTGGCCGGCGGTGACTTCACCGTCCAGGCCAATGCGTTCGCCGGGTTTTACCCGCACGATAGCGCCCAATTCAATGCTTTTTACTTCCTGCTCGAGCCACGAACCGTCGGCCTGCTGCACCGTAGCCTGTTCCGGCGTCATCTGCATCAAGCCGCTGATGGCGTTACGCGCACGGTCCAGAGACTTGGCTTCGATCAGCTCGGCCACCGTGAACAAGAACATCACCATGGCCGCTTCCGGCCACTGGCCGATCAGGATCGCGCCGGTCACCGCGATGCTCATCAGCGCGTTGATGTTCAGGTTGAGGTTTTTCAGGGCGATCCAGCCCTTTTTGTAGGTGGTGAGGCCGCCACTGAGGATCGACACCAGCGCCACCAAGGCAATCAGCCAGGTCGGCGCTACACCTGTGAAATGCAGTACTTCAGCGCCCAACGCGCCGACACCGGACAACGCCAACGGCCACCAATGCTTCTTGGCGGGCGGCGCAGCGGCGGGCGTGCCTTCTTCGATAGGGTCGGCCTGCATGCCGATGGATTTGATGGCCGCGATGATCGGCGCAGTGCTCGGCAGGTCATGGGTGACGCCGAGGATGCGGTTGATCAGGTTGAATTCCAGCTGCTGCACACCGGCAAGCTTGCCCAGTTTGTTCTGGATCAGCGTCTGCTCGGTGGGGCAGTCCATGGCTTCGATGCGGAAGGTGCTCAGGCGCGAGCTGGCCGTGGGCGCTTCGCTCAGCGTGACCACAGCAGGCGCTGCCTTGCTGGAACAGCAGGAATCGCTCCCATGATCATGTTTTTTGACCGGCGTCAGCCTGGTGCCTTGGTCGTGGCTATGGTCATGATCGTGTGGGTGATCATGTTTTTTCGGGGTGTGGATGGAATCGCTCATTCTGTCGCGTCCGTAAAGGTGCCTGTTGCCAAGTAAAGACCCTGTAGCCACTATAGGGTCAAGCACCCATTTGGAGATTGCTGCGATGAAGATCGGCGAATTGGCCAAACTGACCGATTGTCAGGTGGAAACCATCCGTTATTACGAGAAAGAAGGCCTGCTGCCGCCTCCGGCACGCACCGATGCCAACTATCGTGTGTACACCCAGGCGCACACCGAGCGGCTGATCTTTATCCGCAACTGCCGCAGCCTGGACATGACGCTTGAAGAAATCCGCAGCCTGCTGGGGCTACGCGACAGCCCACGGGACCAGTGCGAGAGTGTGAATGCGTTGATCGACGAGCATATCCACCATGTAAAAGCGCGGATCGATGGGTTGTTGGCGTTGCAGGTGCAATTGCTCGACCTGCGCCAACGCTGCGGCGGCGGGCCGGATATGGACCAGTGCGGGATTTTGCAGCGGCTGGAGGTCAGCGGCAGTGTGGCGGCCAGCGAGGCGGAGCCTTCGCATGTGGGCAGAAGCCACGGGCATTGACTCAGTTTGGTAACCCAATCCAAATGTGGGAGCGGGCTTGCTCGCTCCCACAGTTGAACCGAGGCGATCCTTAAATAGCCACGTCAGCCTTGATACTTGGATCAGCGTCATAACCCACAATCTCGAAGTCTTCGAACTTGTAGTCATAGATCGACGCCGGCTTACGCTTGATCACCAGTTCCGGCAGTTTCTTCGGCGTGCGCGCCAGTTGGGTGCGGATCTGTTCCATATGGTTGCTGTAGGCATGGGTGTCGCCAGTGGTGACAATGATCTCGTGCGGGATCAGGTCGCATTGCTGGGCCAGCATGTGGGTCAGCAACGCCAGCGCGGCGGTGTTGTACGGCAGGCCGAGGAATACGTCGGAGCTGCGGATGTACAACTGCATCGACAGATGGCCGTCATGCACAAACGCCTGGTACAGCAGGTGGCACGGCGGCAGGGCTTGCTTGCCGTTGCGCGCGTTTTCCTGCGGGCTCTTGGTTTCGTCCGGCAGGTATTCGACGTTCCAGCCGTGGAACAGGATGCGACGGCTGTTGGGGTTGTTCTTCAACGTGTCGACCATGTAGTCGATCTGGTTGATGGTGCCGCCGTCCTTGGTGGGCCAGGCGGTCCACTGCTCGCCGTACACCGGGCCGAGGTCGCCGTCTTCGGTGGCCCATTCGTCCCAGATTTTCACGCCGTTTTCGTTCAGCCACTTGATGTTGGTATTGCCACTCAACATCCAGATCAATTCGTTGGCGATGCTTTTGAAATGAAGCTTCTTGGTGGTCAGCAGCGGGAAGCCGTCGGCCAAGTTATGCCGATACTGACGGGCAAACACGGCCTTGGTGCCGGTGCCGGTGCGATCGCCCTTGGTCAATCCATTGGTCACGACGTCGTTCAGTAGTTCGAGATATTGCTTCATGTTTTTACCCGTATCAAAGAAGCCGAGGCTCGCAAAAGCCTCGGCATTCGAATTTAAAGCGCGGCGTTCTTGATGCCTTGCGGGCGATTGTACGCCCACCACAGCAGGCCCAGGCCCGCCAGGATCATCGGCATGCTGAGGATCTGACCCATGGTCAGCCAACCCCACGCCAGGTAGCCCAGCTGCGCATCCGGCACGCGGACGAACTCGACGATGAAGCGGAAGATCCCGTAGAACAACGCAAACATGCCGGAAACCGCCATGGTGGGGCGTGGCTTGCGCGAGAAGATATAAAGAATCAGGAACAGTGCCACACCTTCCAGGGCGAACTGGTAGAGCTGCGACGGGTGGCGTGGCAGTTGCGCCGGGTCGCTGAAGGGTGGGAACACCATGGCCCACGGCACGTCGCTCGGCTTGCCCCACAACTCGGCGTTGATGAAGTTACCGATACGCCCGGCGCCCAGGCCAATCGGCACGAACGGTGCGACGAAGTCCATCAGCTGGAAGAACGACTTGCCGTTGCGGCGGCCGAACCACCACGCGGCGATCATCACGCCGACAAAGCCACCGTGGAACGCCATGCCGCCCTTCCACACTTCGAAAATCAGGGTCGGGTTGGCGATATAGGCCGGAAGATCGTAGAACAGCACATACCCGAGGCGTCCGCCGACGATCACGCCCATCGACATCCAGAACACCATGTCGGAGAGCTTCTCCTTGGTCCAGGTCGGGTCGAAACGGTTCAGGCGCCGGGAAGCCAACAGCCAGGCACCGCCGATGCCGATCAGATACATCAACCCGTACCAGTGGATTTGCAGCGGACCGATGGCCACGGCCACCGGGTTGATCTGCGGGTAAGGCAGCATTGCGACTCCTCGTTAAATCATTAGTCATGGCGCACCGGACCATGCCGGTGTGGGATTAAGCCTGCGTTACAGCCGCAATTTCAAATTAAGAAGTTGAGAGGCGCCCAGTAGCCCGGCATGTTAACGGATGGAAGGCGCTCGGCCCAACTTCGATACGATGGATAGCCATCCGTTGTATGGGTAGAGTGAGCAAAACACAAAGGGAACGCCTATGTGCCTGATTGTTTTCGCCTGGCGGCCGGGCCACGCCCAGCCGCTGATCGTCGCGGCCAACCGTGATGAGTTCTACGCCCGCCCCAGCCTGCCGCTGGCTCAGTGGCCGGATGCGCCGCACGTCTACGCTGGTCGCGATCAGGAAGCCGGTGGCACCTGGCTTGGAGTGAACGCCGACGGACGCTTTGCTGCGCTGACCAATATTCGCGACCCGCACCAGCCGCCGGCGCGCAAGTCACGAGGGGAGTTGGTGGCGCGTTTTCTCAGTGGATCGCTGCCCATTGACGACTATCTTGCCGACGTTAACGGCCGTTCGATTGAATATTCCGGGTTTAACCTGCTGGTGGGTACGCGGGATGAGCTGTGGCATTACAACGCTAATGAGACCGAGGCTACGCGGTTGGAGGCTGGGGTTTATGGGCTGTCGAATGCCGGGCTGAATACGCCCTGGCCCAAATTGCTCAAGGCCAGGGCGGCGCTGAGTGAATTGCTGGAGAAGCCACAGCCGCAGGCCTTGCTGGATATTTTGAGCGACCCGCAGACTGCGCCATTTGCCGACTTGCCGGATACCGGCGTGGGCTTGGCGACCGAGAGCCTGCTCTCCAGCGTGTTTATCGCCAGCCCCAGTTATGGGACGCGGGCGAGTACGGCGCTGATTGTGAATGCCGATGGGACGCGGCGAATGGTGGAGCGTAGTTTCGGGCCGCTGGGTGGGCGGCTGGGTGAGGTCGAGCTGAGCATTTAGCCATACCGCAAAACTAATGTGGGAGCGGGCTTGCTCGCGAATGCGCAGTGTCAGGCACTGAATTTGTGTCTGATATACCGCATTCGCGAGCAAGCCCGCTCCCACATTTTGATCGGCGCCAGGCCCTACAGGGTTTTTGCAGATGCCGGATTGATCATCCGTGTCAGCCCCAGGTTCTTCAGCGCCAGTTGCAGCGAGCTGTGGATAACTTGCGGGTTGTCGATGGTCATCAACTCGGCCAGCAGGTCCTTGGCCATGCTCAGTTCAACCTGGCGCAACATCCACTTTACCTTCGGCAAGTTGGTGGCGTTCATCGACAAGCTGTCAAAGCCCATCGCCATCAACAGCACCGCTGCCGCCGGGTCGCCGGCCATTTCGCCGCAGATGCTCACCGGCTTGCCCTCGGCATGGGCGTCGCGCACCACATGTTGCAAGGCTTGCAGCACCGCCGGGTGCAGGTAGTCGTAGAGGTCGGCCACCCTTGGGTTGTTGCGGTCCACGGCCAGCAGGTATTGGGTCAGGTCGTTGGAGCCGACCGACAGGAAGTCCACCTGCCGCGCCAGTTCTTTGGCCTGGTAGACCGCCGCCGGGATTTCGATCATCACGCCAATCGGCGGCATCGGTACGTCGGCGCCTTCGTCGCGCACTTCGCCCCAGGCGCGGTGGATAAGGTGCAGCGCCTCTTCCAGCTCGTGCGTGCCGGAGATCATCGGCAGCAGGATGCGCAGGTTGTTCAGGCCTTCGCTGGCCTTGAGCATGGCGCGGGTCTGGACGAGGAAAATTTCAGGGTGGTCGAGGGTTACACGGATGCCGCGCCAGCCAAGGAAGGGGTTGTCTTCCTTGATCGGGAAATACGACAGTGACTTGTCGCCGCCGATGTCCAGGCTGCGCATCGTCACCGGTAACGGGTGGAAGGCGGACAGTTGCTCGCGATAAATCGCCAGCTGCTCCTTCTCGCTCGGGAAACGCTGGTTGATCATGAACGGCACTTCGGTGCGGTACAGCCCCACACCTTCGGCGCCGCGCTGTTGCGCACGGGCCACATCGGCCAGCAAGCCGGTGTTGACCAGCAGCGGCACACGGTGGCCATCGAGGGTTACGCAGGGCAGCTCGCGCAGCGAATCGAGGCCCAGCGCCAGTTGTTTCTCTTCTTCCACCACCTCGGCGTATTGCTTGCGCAACAGCTCGCTGGGGTTGGTAAAGACTTCGCCACGATGGCCGTCGACGATCATGTCGATGCCGTCGACCTTGGAATATGGCAGGTCCACCAGGCCCATTACCGTCGGAATACCCATGGCCCGAGCCAGGATCGCAACGTGGGAGTTACCCGAACCCAATACCGAGACCAAACCCACCAGTTTGCCCTCTGGCACTTCGCCGAGCATGGTGGCGGTCAGTTCTTCACTGATCAGGATGGTGTTGTCGGGGTAAACCAGGTTGGTGGTGCGGTCTTCCTGCAGGTAGGCCAGCAGACGGCGGCCGAGGTCGCGCACATCCGAGGCACGCTCACGCAGGTAGGCGTCGTCCATCAATTCGAAACGGTTGACGTGATCGGTGACCACCTGGCGCAGCGCGCCCTGGGCCCACTGGCCGGTCTTGATCACGGTTTTGACTTCGTTACCCAGGGACGCGTCGTCGAGCATCATCTGGTACACGTCGAACAGCGCGCGCTCTTCGGGGCGCAGTTGCGTGGCCAGCTTGGTCGACAGGTTGCGCATGTCGGCGCGCACGCCTTCCAGGGCGGTCTTGAACAGTTTGATTTCAGCGTCGATGTCATCGACGCTCTTGTCCGGCACCACATCGAGGTCGGCCGGCGGCAGCATGACCACCGCCGTACCGACCGCAGCGCCCGGCGAACCTGGCACGCCGACGAACTTGGCTTCCTGGATGCCCTTGCCCTGACGGCCCAGGCCACGGATCGAACCGGTCGCCTCAGCGTGGGCAATAACCCCGGCAAGCTGCGCGCTCATGGTCACAAGAAAGGCTTCTTCGCCTTCATCGAACTGGCGACGCTCTTTTTGCTGGATGACCAACACGCCGACGACGCGGCGGTGGTGAATGATCGGCGCGCCGAGGAACGAGGCGTAACGCTCTTCGCCGGTTTCGGCAAAGTAGCGATAACGCGGGTGATCGGCCGCGTTTTCAAGGTTCAGGGGTTCTTCACGCGTCCCCACCAGGCCCACCAGACCTTCATTGGGCGCCATGCTGACCTTGCCGATGGAGCGCTTGTTCAAGCCCTCGGTGGCCATCAACACAAAACGGTTGGTCTCTGGGTCCAGCAGGTAAACCGAGCAGACCTGGCTGCCCATGGCTTCCTTGACGCGCAACACAATAATCCCCAACGCCGCCTTGAGATCCTTGGCGGAGTTAACTTCCTGGACGATCTTGCGCAGCGTATTGAGCATGGCTCGGGGTCGAACTCCGTCGTCAGTCGCGCGCTAAAAGGCGCGGGGCAAGCTCTTTGAGAGCGCGACGATAAACCTCGCGCTTGAATGTCACCACCTGGCCCAACGGGTACCAATAGCTGACCCAGCGCCAGCCATCGAACTCCGGTTTACCGGTCAAATCCATCCGCACCCGCTGCTCGTTGGAGATCAGGCGCAAAAGAAACCATTTCTGCTTCTGGCCGATGCACAGCGGTTGGCTGTGGGTACGCACCAGGCGTTGCGGCAAACGATAGCGCAACCAGCCACGGGTACAGGCCAGAATTTGCACATCTTCGCGCTCAAGGCCGACTTCTTCATTCAACTCACGGTACAAGGCGTCTTCAGGGGTTTCGTCGGGGTTGATTCCGCCTTGAGGAAACTGCCAGGCATCTTGGTTGATTCGGCGAGCCCATAGCACCTGTCCGGCATCATTCGTAAGAATAATCCCGACATTAGGACGGAAACCATCGGGGTCGATCACGGCAACAACCTCGCAAACGCATGTCGCCGCATTGTTCCACAAAGGTTGTTCCAGCGGCAACGAGGCTTCTTACCTTATGTGCACTCTTGTGAAAAGACCGTATTCTGGACGCCTTTTTACAGACTTTTCAGCGAGTAACTGCAATGCGCCTGGCTTTATTCGACTTGGACAACACCCTTCTCGGCGGTGACAGCGATCACGCGTGGGGCGATTACCTCTGTGAGCGTGGGATTCTTGACCCGGTGGCCTACAAAGCCCGCAACGACGAGTTCTACCAGGATTACCTGGCCGGCAAGCTCGACAATGCCGCCTACCTTAACTTCAGCCTGGAAATCCTCGGCCGCACCGAGATGGCCCAGTTGGACGAATGGCACCGCGACTTCATGCGCGACTGCATCAATCCGCTGATGCTGCCGCTCGCCGTGGACCTGCTGGCCAAACACCGCGCCGCTGGCGACAAGCTGGTGATCATTACCGCCACCAACCGCTTCGTAACCGCGCCGATTGCCGAGTTGCTGGGGGTTGAAACCCTTATCGCCACTGAATGCGAGATGGAAAACGGCCGGTATACCGGGCGCAGCACCGATATCCCGTGCTTCCGTGAAGGCAAAGTGACGCGCCTGAACCGTTGGCTGGAAGAAACCGGGTACAGCCTGGAAGACAGCTACTTCTATAGCGATTCGATGAATGACTTGCCGTTGCTGGAGCAGGTGGCGCATGCGGTGGCGGTGGATCCGGACCCGAATTTGCGCGCTGAAGCCGAGAAGCGTGGCTGGCCGGTGATTACCCTGCGCGGCTGATGACGCCATCGCAGGCAAGCCAGCTCCCACACTTTAGATGTATTCACAGATCAAAATGTGGGAGCTGGCTTGCCTGCGATGAAGCCGGCTCGGTCCCAAGCCCTAAACCGGCTTGGCCACCATCAAATAGAAAATCGCCAGAAACGCCAGAAACGCCGGCCAGCCCAGGCCAAACCACCAGCGCATATAAGTCGCGGCCTTGATCGGCATCGCCGTGCCATCGCGCAACGCCTGCTCCGCCATCTTGTGCACACGAATCTGCAGCCACACCACCGGCAGCCAGCAGACACCCGCCAGCACATACAACGCGAACGTCCACTGCAACCAGCTCTGCTGCATCGACCAGCCCGCCAGATACATCAGGCCGATGCCACTCAACGGCTGAAAAACCGCCGTGGTCGTGGTAAATGCCCAATCCGCGAACACCAGATGTTTGAAGGTTACCGCGATCACTTCCACCTGGCCGCTGCGCCAGGCGCGCAAGGCGTAATACGCCGAGCCCGCACCCAGGCCGAACAGGATGGTCGAGGACAGGATATGCAGGGTTTTCAACAACAGGTAAGTGTTCATCGGCGCGGCTCAGTCGAAAAAGGCTCAATCCAGAGGAGCCAAAGGGTCGCCACCATGAGTACCAGATTTTTGGCGACTGCCGCGTAGGGATCAAACCAGTAATGGGGCAGGACTATGCTGATAATCACGGTATAACTGCCCATCAACAGCAATTGCAGGATCAGCGCCGGCCTGCGCCAGCGCGCAACCAGCAACCCCAGGCCCAACAGGCCATCACATACCGCGCCGGCGATGACGGCAAGTGTCGCCCAAGTGCCCTGCACACCGGCCTCAGCCATGATGCGCAGGCCCCAGGCGTAACCCGGCCCCACGCAGACCGCCGCCGTGCCCAGCCAAATCAGCACCAATACCGCCAGCATCAGCGGGCGGATGCTGCGCTGGCTGCTTTGGGCTGCCGTGGGCCAGCCGTGCAGGCGTGAGGCGAGCGGCGCGGCGGTGTAGCCGCAAACCGACGCCAGCACCTCGGGGTCGGCTACATTATCCCGCTGGGCCAGGGCGATGCTTTGTGAGTTCAAGGCGCGCCAGCCCAGGCGATCACCCAGCCAGCCGCCCAACCCCAGCAATGGCGCTTGCAGGTACTTGCCTGCGCGCCAGCCTTGAGCGACGCGCAGGTGGTCAATGACTTGAGCGAGACGCATCGGCTCGGGGCCCACCACGGCCAGCACCAATGATTCGGCAGGCCACTGGCGCAACACGGCCAGCACCGCCCCGACGAGGTCGTCGATATGCACCGGTTGCAGTTGAGCGTTGAGGTCCAGCAACGGAATCAGCGGCCAGGGCGAGAGCCCCGCCAACCAGGCGCTGCTGGCGCCACCCTCGCCCACCACCAGCGAGGGCCGCAGCACCACGGCGGGTATGCCCAGGCCCAGCAGATAGTCGTCGGCAGCACCTTTGCTGGCCAAAAATGGCACACCAGATTGCACGGAGGCGCCGAGGGCAGAGATCTGTAACACCCGTACACCGTGCCGAGCGGCCAGATCAAACAGCGCACGGGCACCCTGGTCCTGGACGCGGCTCAACTCGGCCGCATCCACGCTCAGCAAACCCGCTGCATTGATCACCAGATCAACCGATTCAGGGAAAACGAAGCAACCGGGGTCGGCAGCCAATTGGCCCAAATCCAGCGCCTGCCATTGCACCCCTGGCCATCCCTGACTTACCGGCTTGCGACACGTCGCGATCACACTGTGCCCAGCCTGCTGCAGGGCGCGCAGCAAGTGGCCACCGACAAAGCCGGTGGCGCCGACAAGCAAAATATTCATCCCGTTAAACCGGCTTGGCACCCATCAACCCGGCAATCGCCACAAACCCCACCAGGCTGACCACCGCCAGCACCAGGGTGAAATTCAGGCTACCGCCCTCGCCCTTACGCAGGCGATTAAGCCGCGCCACCAGCCAGAACCACGCCAGTGCCGCCACGGTGTAGAGAATGCTGGAGCCCAAAATCCAGGTTTGCCCCAGCGGCCAGCCCAGCAAATGCACCAGCCACCAGCCGGTGAACGGCATGCTCACCACGCAAACCCCCATCAGCAACCACACGAACGCCCAGGGGCGTTGCACGGTAACCGTCGGGCCGGCGCTGCGTTTGCGCCAGGCCAGTACCGCCAGCCCGAGGCCGCTGAGCAACAGCAACACGGTGGCGGTGATGTGGATAACCTTGAGGGTGGTCAGCGTTTCCATGGTCTTGATTCCTTAAAGGCCGCCCAGTCAGCGTAGTCGCTCAACCGAGGAACAGCTGGTAAGCCGGGTTTTCGCTCTCATCCCAATACGGGTAGCCGATTTCTGCCAACGCGGCCGGCACCAGGTGGCGCTCGTCTGCCGGCACTTGCAGGCCTGCGACCACACGACCGTCGGCCGCGCCGTGGTTGCGATAGTGGAACATCGAGATGTTCCAGCGCCCGCCTAATTTGTTAAGAAAGTTGAACAGCGCGCCGGGGCGCTCGGGGAATTCGAAGCGAAACACCAGCTCGTCGCTGACTTTGGCCGCATGCCCGCCCACCATATGGCGAATATGCAACTTGGCCAGCTCGTTTTCGGTCAGGTCCAGCACCGGGAAGCCCTGGCTGGTGAGACTGGCGATCAAGGCGCTGCGCGGGTCGTTTTCCGGGTGAGTCTGCACGCCGACGAAGATGTGCGCCTCGCGGCCGGAGTGGTAGCGGTAATTGAATTCGGTGATCTGGCGCTTGCCCACGGCCTCGCAGAACGCCTTGAAGCTGCCCGGCTGCTCGGGGATGGTCACGGCGATGATGGCTTCGCGGCCTTCACCCAGCTCGGCGCGCTCGGCCACATGGCGCAGGCGGTCGAAGTTGACGTTGGCGCCGGAGTCGATGGCCACCAGGGTCTGCCCGGTCACGCCACGGGTTTCCACGTATTTCTTGATACCCGCCACGCCCAGCGCGCCCGCAGGCTCGGTGATAGAGCGGGTGTCGTCGTAGATGTCCTTGATGGCCGCGCAGATTTCGTCGGTGCTGACGGTGATCACTTCATCTACATAGTCTTTGCAGATATCAAAGGTGTGCTGGCCGATCTGCGCCACCGCCACGCCATCAGCAAAGATGCCGACCGTCGGCAGCACTACGCGCTCGCCTGCGGCCATGGCGGCTTGCAGGCAGTTGGAGTCGTCCGGCTCGACGCCGATAATCTTGATTTCCGGGCGCAGGTATTTCACGTACGCCGCAATGCCGGCGATCAGCCCGCCGCCGCCCACGGGTACGAAAATCGCGTCCAGAGGCCCAGGGTGCTGGCGCAGAATCTCCATAGCCACGGTGCCCTGCCCGGCAATGGTGTGCGGATCATCGTAAGGGTGAATGTAGACGTAGCCTTTTTCGTCGACCAGTTTGAGCGAGTAGGCCAGGGCTTCCGGGAAAGAATCACCGTGCAGCACCACTTTGCCGCCCCGCGAGCGCACGCCTTCCACCTTGATTTCCGGGGTGGTCTTGGGCATCACGATGGTGGCTTTCACCCCCAGCACTTTGGCCGCCAGGGCCAGGCCCTGGGCATGGTTGCCCGCCGAGGCGGTGACCACACCGCGCGCGCGTTCTTCGGCGCTCAGTTGCGTGAGCTTGTTGTAGGCACCGCGAATCTTGAACGAGAACACCGGCTGCAAGTCTTCACGCTTGAGCCAGACCTTGTTGCCCAGCCGCTCGGAGAGCTGGCGAGCGGTCTGCAAGGGGGTTTCTACGGCAACGTCGTAAACGCGCGAGGTAAGGATCTTTTTGACGTACTGTTCAAGCATCGGCGGGAATCACTGGGCGAGTTGGGCAGGGCCAAGGAGTCTAACCCGGCTTTTGGCCGGGCGACCACACGAATCCCGAGGTTTTGTTGGGTTATACTCGCCGCCCTCGATAACTCCCCGCCCGTTCCGGAGCCCGCATGACCCAGGATCAACTCAAACAGGCAGTGGCCCAAGCCGCTGTCGATTTAATCCTTCCTAAACTCGACGATAAAAGCATCGTCGGTGTCGGCACCGGCTCCACCGCCAACTGCTTTATCGACGCGCTGGCCCAGCACAAGGGCGCATTCGACGGCGCCGTGGCCAGCTCCGAAGCCACCGCCGCGCGCCTCAAAGGCCATGGCATTCCGGTGTACGAGCTCAATACCGTGAGCGACCTGGAGTTCTACGTCGACGGCGCCGATGAAAGCGACGAGCACCTGAACCTGATCAAAGGCGGCGGCGCAGCCTTGACCCGCGAGAAGATCGTTGCGGCGGTGGCCAAGACCTTTATCTGCATCGCCGACGCCAGCAAGCTGGTGCCGGTGCTCGGCGCCTTCCCGCTGCCGGTGGAAGTGATCCCTATGGCCCGCAGCCACGTGGCCCGCGAGCTGGTGAAACTGGGCGGCGACCCGGTGTACCGCGAAGGCGTGCTGACCGACAACGGCAATATCATCATTGATGTGTTCAATATGCAGATCACCAACCCGGTGGAGCTGGAGACGCAGATCAATGCAATCGTCGGCGTGGTAACCAATGGCCTGTTCGCGGCGCGCCCGGCGGATGTGTTGCTGCTGGGTACTTCTGAAGGCGTTAAAACCCTTAAAGCCTAAAACGCAGCGCTACTTTCCTGTGGAGACTGGGCTTGTGTGGGAGCGGGCTTGCTCGCGAATGCGGTGTGTCAGTCAACTGATCTGGCACTGATACACCGCATTCGCGA
>NZ_CBFHAZ010000053.1:0-41301 GCF_965653655.1 Pseudomonas onubensis
GGCTTGCTCGCGAATGCGGTGTCTCAGTGCCCCATCTTTAACTGACCCACCGCTTTCGCGAGCAAGCCCGCTCCCACAGTTGATCTGCAGCGTTTGATAGATCGTGAGTGAGCCCCTTGTTGGATCCGCAAACCCCTTCCTATAATCGGCTCGGCTTACCCAAGCCCCGCCCGACCGCGTGCTACCCGCACTCAGCGCGTCCTGGCAGCGCTTTACCGTGTCTGACCGGAGTTTGCTCCCATCCCGAGCCGCCCCGCTTACAACCCTGATCCATGGGTGTTCGACCAATAAAAATCCGCGTAAAAACGCGCAATGACCGCCAGGGATACCTCAATGAGCACCACCTACAACGAGGCCGCCACCGCCGCCCCGCTCAACTCGACCGCACGGGTCGCCACGGCGAGCATCGTCGGCACCGCCATCGAGTTCTACGATTTCTATATCTACGCCACCGCTGCGGCACTGGTGATTGGCCCGGTGTTCTTCCCGCAGACCTCCGGCACCGCGCAGATGCTGGCGTCGTTCCTGACCTTCGGTATCGCCTTTATTGCCCGCCCGCTGGGTTCGGCACTGTTCGGCCACTTTGGCGACCGCATCGGGCGCAAATCCACGCTGGTGGCCTCGCTGCTGCTGATGGGCGTGTGTACCACGCTGATCGGCTTGCTGCCGGGCTATGACAGCATCGGTGCCTGGGCGCCGATCCTGCTGTGTGTGCTGCGCTTCGGCCAGGGCCTGGGCCTTGGCGGCGAATGGGGCGGCGCGGCGTTGCTGGCCACCGAAAACGCACCCAAGGGCAAGCGCGCCTGGTTTGGCATGTTCCCGCAACTGGGCCCATCGATCGGCTTTTTGGCGGCCAACGGCCTGTTCCTGATCCTGGCCATGAGCCTCAACGACGAGCAGTTCCGCAGCTGGGGCTGGCGCATCCCGTTCATCCTCAGCGCAGCGCTGGTGATGGTCGGCCTGTATGCGCGGCTTAAGCTGCATGAAACCCCGGTATTCGCCAACGCCGTGGCCAAAGAGGCGCCGGTGAAAGTGCCGTTGGTAGAGCTGTTCAGCCAGCATTGGCTGCCGGTACTGCTGGGCGCCGCCTCAATGGTGGTGTGCTATGCGCTGTTTTACATCACTACCGCATTTTCACTGAGCTACGGGGTTTCGACCCTGGGCTACAGCCGTGAGATGTTCCTCGGCTTGCTGTGCTTTGCGGTGCTGTTCATGGGCCTGGCCACGCCGCTGGCCGCCTTGGCCAGCGATCGTTACGGGCGCAAGCCGGTGCTGATCGTCGGCGCGGTGCTGGCGATTTTGTCGGGTTTCACCATGGAGCCCTTGCTGACCCACGGTTCAACCTGGGCCGTGGCGCTGTTCCTGGCGCTGGAGCTGTTCCTGATGGGCATCACGTTTGCCCCGATGGGCGCCATGCTGCCGGAGCTGTTCCCAACCCGCGTGCGTTATACCGGTGCTTCGGCGGCGTATAACCTCGGTGGGATTGTCGGCGCATCGGCCGCACCGTTTTTCGCAACCAAGCTGGTGGCGATGGGTGGGCTGAGTTATGTCGGCGGGTATGTGTCGGCGGCAGCGTTGCTCAGCTTGATTGCTGTGCTGTGCCTGAAAGAGACGCGGGATAATGATTTGAACAAGGTCGCCTGAAAGACCGCTTTCGCGAGCAAGCCCGCTCCCACATGGAAATGCATTCCAAATGTGGGAGCGGGCTTGCTCGCGAAGGGCGCGACTCGGTTACAGCTCTACAACAACAGCCTTGGAAGCACGGGTCGCTTTAGCCCGAGCCGCTTCAATCGACTCATCCCGCGCCAACGCCACGCCCATGCGGCGCTGGCCATTCACTTGCGGCTTGCCAAACAAACGCAGCGCCGTGTCCGGCTCGCTCAAGGCCGCGCCAAGATTGGCGAACGCCGTCTGAGTCGACTGCCCTTCCACCAGAATTACCGCTGAAGCCGAAGGCCCGAACTGGCGAATCAACGGAATCGGCAGGCCCAGGATGGCGCGCGCGTGCAGCGCGAACTGCGACAGGTCCTGAGAAATCAGGGTCACCAGACCGGTGTCATGCGGGCGCGGCGACACTTCGCTGAACCACACCTGATCGCCCTTGATGAACAACTCCACGCCAAACAGGCCACGGCCACCCAACGCCTCAGTCACGGCTTTGGCAACGCGCTCGGATTCGGCCAGGGCAATCGGGCTCATGGCTTGCGGCTGCCAGGATTCCTGATAGTCGCCCTTCTCCTGACGGTGGCCGACTGGCGCGCAGAAGGTGGTGCCGCCGATGTGGCGCACGGTCAGCAGGGTGATTTCGTAGTCGAAGTCGATAAAACCTTCGATGATCACGCGGCCTTTGCCGGCACGCCCGCCTTCCTGGGCGTAATCCCAGGCTTTTTGAACATCGTCGGTGCTGCGCAGCAGGCTCTGGCCCTTGCCCGACGAACTCATCACCGGCTTGACCACACACGGGAAGCCCAGGTCTTGCACGGCCTTGCTGTAGTCTTCGAAGGTGTCGGCGAAGTGGTACGGAGAGGTCGGCAGGTCCAGCTCTTCGGCGGCCAGGCGACGGATGCCTTCGCGGTTCATGGTCAGCGAGGTAGCACGCGCGGTCGGGATCACGGTGAAGCCTTCGGCTTCCAGTTCCACCAGCGTTGCAGTGGCGATGGCTTCGATTTCCGGCACGATGAAGTGCGGCTTTTCGGCCTCGATCACGGCACGCAGGGCGGCGCCGTCGAGCATGTTGATCACGTGGCTACGGTGCGCCACCTGCATGGCCGGCGCGTTGGCGTAGCGATCCACGGCAATCACTTCAACGCCCAGGCGTTGCAGTTCGATTACCACTTCCTTGCCCAGCTCACCGCAGCCACACAGCAAAACGCGGGTCGCGGTTGGCGACAATGGAGTTCCGATTCGGGTCATCTCAGGTCCTCAGGGGAGCGGATCATGGGGAGAAAGGCCGGCATTTTACATGAACTGTAAAAATTGGCCTCAGTTGACGACAGCTCGTTTGCGCATGCGCCAGGCCATGATCAGCCACACCACCGTGACCCCGGCAAATTTCGACACCAGCGCGGTGCCGGCCACTGCCGGGGTGAGCGCGCCGATCAAACCGAAGAAGATAAAGGTATCGAGGGGAATGCTCAGCGCCGAACTTATCCACAGGCGGTCATGCAGCGGGCGCTTGGTGATGCTGAACACCAGCCAGTCGATGCACTCGGACACCACAAACGCCGTGGCGCTGGCCAGGGCGATGGAGGGGTCGGAAGTGATATACGACAGCACCAGCGCCGCCAGCATGGCGATGATCGCGCCATGGCCGAAACGGGTTTGCACCATGTCGCGCAGGATAAAAACCAGGCCACCCCAGGCGGACCAGATCACATCCAGGTGCGGGGCGGTGGAGAAAGCGAAGTTGATCAGCACGACGCTGCTGATGTAGGCGATCAGGAAGAGCATGGGGGATGGACCTATGGGTAATGCCGCACAGGTTAATGCACAAACAATCACTGTGGCGAGGGAGCTTGCTCCCGCTGGGGCGCGAAGCGGCCCTTATACAGGTGATTGCGGCGTACCTGAAGAAATGCAGTCGCCTGATGTGGGGCTGCTTCGCAGCCCAGCGGGAGCAAGCTCCCTCGCCACAAAAAGAAGCATTCCAACGGTTCAGGCGCCAGATTTGCCGGGCATCATCCACACCAACCCACTCGCCATCGCCCGTTCATGGCACAACCCCAACACCACCCGGCGTTCGGCGTTATCCATGCGGCTCCAGCGCGTAATTTCATCCACCGTACGCTGGCAGCCGGTACAAATGTCGTCATCGTCCAGCGCACAAATGCTCACGCAGGGCGAGGCGACGGGGCGTTCAACCGGGTTCATTGTTCCTGCTCAAACAGGTCACGCGCATAGCGCTGCGCGTTATGCACATAGTGCGCGGCGCTGGCTTCGAGCATGCGCTTCTGCGACTCGGTCAGCTCACGTACCACCTTGCCTGGCGAACCCATCACCAGCGAGCCATCGGGGATTTCCTTGCCTTCGCCAATCAGCGAATTGGCGCCGATGATGCAATGTTTACCGATCCTGGCGCCGTTGAGGATCACCGCGTTGATGCCGATCAGGCTGAAGTCGTCGACGGTGCAGCCGTGCAACATGGCGTTATGGCCAATAGTCACGCCGGTGCCCAGGGTCAGCGGGTAGCCCATGTCGGTGTGCATCACGCTGCCGTCCTGCACATTGCTGTTCTTGCCGATCAGGATCAGTTCGTTGTCGCCACGCAACACCGCGTTGAACCAGACGTTGGCGCCCTCTTCCAGCTTGACCTTGCCGACCAGCGTGGCATTCGGTGCCACCCAGCTTTGTGGATGCGTCTCGACGCGGGCGTCGCCCAGGCGGTATTTCATGGTTTGTCCTCACGGCTGGCCATTCAAGCGATGGCTTAGATATTGATAAAGCTTTTAGGCGGCTGGTGCAGGCTGATCCTGGCGTCGTCATAGAGCAGGTTAATCAGCTCCACGATCATGATTGCCGTCAGCCCCCAGATCTTGTATTCGCCAAATCGGTAGCTGGGCACATACCAACTGCGGCCCTGGTAATCAATGCGGTGGGTGTGTTCGCGTGGGTCCTGGCGGAAAAACTCCAGCGGTACGCTGAACACGGCGGCGATCTCGGCATCGTTGGCCAGGTATTCGACGTAATCGGGGATCACACCGACATAGGGCGTTACACGAATACCATGCAGGGAAATCAGCGGGCTTAACGGGCCGATCACTTCCACCAGACCGGGCGGCAGGCCGATTTCTTCTTGGGCTTCGCGCAGCGCAGTGAAGATCAGGTCCGGGTCTTCGGGGTCACGTCGCCCGCCGGGAAACGCCACTTCGCCGCCGTGGGTCGACAGGCCGCTGGCGCGCAGGGTCAGGATCAGCTCGGGTTCGTCGCTGCGGGTAATCGGCACCAACACCGCGGCCTCGGGGAAACGCCCGTCAGTTTCCAAGGTGTGGGGTGTGTGATTGCTTACCCGGCGAAGTAGCTCGTCCAGCATGAGTCATCTCGATCTGTTGGCTACCTTGCATCATGCACCAAAGCTGGCAGGCGCCCAACCCCAAAACCACCGGCGTGTCGCTAAACGACAACTTGCAGCGCCCTGCCCGCCACGCCAAGATAGACGTACTTTCCAGGAACCCCAGCATGAATTTCTGCAGCCAGTGCGGTAAACCGGTTACCCAACGTATTCCCGAAGGCGACGGCCGCCTGCGCTACGTGTGTGATCACTGCTCAACCATTCACTACCAGAACCCCAATATCGTTGCCGGCACCGTGCCGGTGTGGGGCGACAAAGTGCTGCTGTGCCGCCGCGCCATCGAACCGCGCCTGGGTTACTGGACCCTGCCCGCAGGCTTTATGGAAAACGGCGAAACCGTGGAGCAGGCCGCTGCCCGCGAAACCCTCGAAGAAGCCTGCGCCCGCGTGCGCAACTTGAACATCTACACCCTGATCGATGTGCCGCACATCAGCCAGGTGCATATCTTCTACCGCGCCGAGCTGGTCGACCTGGACTTCGCCGCAGGCCCCGAAAGCCTTGAAGTGAAGCTGTTTGATGAAGCCGACATCCCTTGGTCCGAGCTGGCTTTCCGCACGGTCGGGCGTACCTTAGAATGCTTCTTCGCTGACCGCAGGCAACAGCTGTTCCCGGTGCGCAGCGAGTCGGTGCCGCCGATGACGCGGCCAGCCAAATAACAATTCCAGGCAGCACCTTCTACAAGGGAAACCGTTTTAATGCGTTGGTTGCTCGCTCTGATCTGCCTGTCGTTCGCTAGCCTTTCCTGGGCCTCCACTCTGGAAACCCTCGGTGGCAAACCGGTCGAGAAAATCCTGGTGCTCAAGTCCGCCCATCAGTTGCAACTGATCAACGACGGCAAACCGCTGAAAACCTATCGCATCTCGCTCGGTAAAAACCCCAAGGGTACCAAAGTGATGGAAGGCGACCGTCGCACGCCAGAGGGCTTCTACTGGATCGACTGGCGCAAGACCAGCGACCGCTTCAACCTGGCCATGCACATCTCCTACCCCAATATCAGTGACTCGGCCCGCGCGCGCCGCGAAGGCGTGAAACCCGGCAGCATGATCATGATCCACGGCACCCCCGACACCGAGGAATACCCGGAACAGTGGTTTCACACCCTGGACTGGACCGACGGTTGCATCGGCATGCGCAACGTGGACATGCGCGAAGTCTGGAACCTGGTCAAAGACGGCACCATGATCGAGATTCGTCCGTAATCGCGTACCGCTTGTAAAATAATTCAAAAATAATTCCAGCCCAAGACAGCGCCTGCCGGTGAATACCAGTTCACTGCGCGGGCTGCGCAATTCTGCGCGCACTAAAGACCTCTCTAATACCACTTGATACCAGGCACCATTACTGCGCGTTAAAACAGGCGCCGGCACTGTTTTGGCTGCATTGACATGGTATTTAAGTGGTATTAATTTCCGCTCAATACCGGGCGACAACATTCCAATAACGCATCGGAAACCTGACAGATGAATCCCATACTGGCGCTGCGCCCCGACGACAAACAGTCCACGCCGCTGTACCTGCAATTGGCCCGCAAGCTCGAAGCGGCGATCCATGCTGGCGAGTGGAAATCCGAGCAGGCCTTGCCGTCGGAACGGGTCCTTAGTGAGCAACTGAGTATTTCCCGGGTCACCGCGCGTAAAGCCCTGGAAGTGCTGTTTGCCCAAGGCTTGATTCGCCGCAGCCAGGGTTCCGGGACCTTTATCACCCCGCGTCTGGAACAGCCGCTGTCGCGCCTGTCGGGGTTCAGCGAGATGTTGCGCCTCAAGGGCTTTGTGCCCACGTCCCAGTGGCTGGAGCGCGACATCACCCCGCCGACCCACGAAGAACTGATCCGCCTGGCGCTGTCGCCGACCGACAAAGTGGCGCGGCTCAAACGCCTGCGTAAAGCCGATGACACCGTAATGGCGATTGAAATGACCGCCATGCCCGCCTCGGTGCTGCCAAACCCGCAAGCCATCGGCAATTCGCTGTACGAATACCTGGAGAGCATCGGCAAACCGGTGGTACGCGCGCTGCAACATATCCAGGCGATCAATGCCTCCGATGAGTTTGCCAAGTTGGTGGGCATCGCCCCCGGCACCGCCATGCTGCTGATGACCCGAGTCGGCTACACCGCCGACAACACCCCGATTGAAATCACCGACACCTACTGCCGCAACGACTACTACGACTTCGTCGCAGAGCTGCGCCGCAATGACTACTCCGCTGAACTGCGAGTTTAGAGAACTGCCCATGTCCGAAGACAACATCCTCACGCCCCACGGCTGGATTCGCGGTCGCCTGGTGCACGAACACGGCAAGGTGGTCGCTATCGACGGCACGCCGTGCGACCCGGCTGACAATGACCTGCCCTACCTGCTGCCGGGCTTTATCGACCTGCATGTGCACGGCGGTGGCGGCAAAGACATCATGGAAGGCACCGACGCTTTCGAAACGATTACCCGCACCCACGTGCGCTTTGGCACGACCTCGCTGCTGGCCACCACCATGACGGCACCGGTGGATGAAATCTCCCGCGTGCTCGGCGAGCTCGGCACGTTCTGCGAACAGCGTCCTACAGGCAGCGCCCGGGTTCTCGGCGTGCACCTGGAAGGCCCCTACATCAATCCGGGAAAACTCGGTGCGCAGCCCAATTTCGCCCACACCGCGTTGATGGCAGAAGTGGAAGCCTACCTGCGCCTGGCGCCGATCCGGGTGATCACCATTGCCCCGGAAATCGCCGGCCACGATGCCTTGATTCGCGCCCTCAGCGAACGCGGCGTGCGCATGCAGATCGGCCACACCCTGGGCAGCTACGAAGAAGGCGTCGCCGCCCTCGCCGCCGGGGCCACCAGCTTCACGCATTTGTATAACGCCATGAGCCCGCTGCATCACCGCGAGCCGGGCATTGTTGGCGCCGCGTTGGCCCACGCCCAGTACGCCGAATTGATCCCGGATTTGCTGCACGTGCACCCCGGCGCCATGCGCGTGGCGCTGCGCTCGATCCCGTGCCTGTATTGCGTCACCGATTCCACCGCCGCCGCCGGCATGCCCGACGGCGAGTACAAGCTGGGCAGCCACACCGTGACCAAATGCCTGGGCGGCGTGCGCCTGGCCGACGGCACCCTGGCCGGCAGCACCCTGACCATGGATCAGGCGCTGCGCAACCTGGTGAAAATCGGCCTGCCGATCAGCGAAGCCTCACAACGCCTGTCGCAATTTCCTGCGGACTACCTGGGCCTGGAAGAACGCGGGCGCCTGCAACCCGGCAGCTTTGCCGACTGCGTGCGCCTGGACCGCTCCCTGACACTCACCGACGTAATGGTCGAAGGAGAAACCATTGACTTCAAAAATGCTTGAAGAGGCCCTGGCCTCCTGTGACGCCGTCGAGGCCCAACTGCAGCGCCTCAACCCGATGCTGGAGGAAGTGGCCGGGCGCCTGCGCCGTCAACCGCCGCAAGTGGCAATGACCATCGCCCGTGGCAGTTCGGACCACGCCGCCAGCTACTTCGCCTACCTGGCCATGCAGCATGTGGGCATACCGGTGGCGTCGTTGCCGATGTCGGTGGTGACCTTGCTGCAAGCACCGTTGAAGGTCAGCGGCCAAGTGGCGTTCGGTTTCTCCCAGTCTGGGCAAAGCCCGGATTTGGTCAACAGCCTGCGCCTGCTGCGTAAACGCGGGGCCTTGAGCATTTCGATGGTCAACGCCGAAGACTCACCGCTGGAAGCCGCGTGTGAATTCCATGTGCCACTGTGCGCAGGGCCGGAGCAGAGTGTCGCCGCGACCAAAAGCTTTATCGCCACCTTAAGCGCCAGCGCGCAGTTGATCGGCCACTGGAACCAGGACCTGTTGCTGCTGCAAGCCTGCCAGGCCTTGCCCGACGGTTTGCGCGAAGCCGCCACCCAGGATTGGACGCCCGCCATCGAAGCCCTGCGCAGCAGCCAACGCCTGATTGTGATAGGCCGTGGCGCCGGTTTTGCCATCGCCCAGGAAGCTGCGCTCAAGCTCAAGGAAACCTCGGCGATCCAGGCCGAAGCCTTCAGCAGCGCCGAAGTGCGCCACGGGCCGATGGCCTTGATCGATGAGAACTACCCATTGCTGGTGTTCGCCCCACGCGGCGCCGAGCAGGCCGGCCTGCTGAGCCTGGCCGCCGATATGCGTCAACGCGGCGCCCGCGTCTTGCTGGCCGCGCCGGACGATATCGTTGAGCGCGACCTGACCCTGAGCCGCGCCGAACACCCGAGCCTGGACCCGATCCTGGCGATCCAAAGCTTCTACGTGATGGCCGCAGGCCTGGCGGAGGCCCGCGGCATGGACCCGGACCAGCCGCGCCACCTGAGCAAAGTTACCCGCACTCACTGAGTCGCGTTTTCCTGATGAGTACCGTGCCCATGTCCTACAACAATAATGAATTGACCCTAAGCGCCCCACTCAGTGGCCCGGTGCTGAGCCTGGGCAACGTTCCCGATGAAGTGTTCGCCAGTGGCGCCATGGGCGACGGTATTGCCATCGACCCGTTGAATGACTGCCTGCACGCGCCGTGTGATGGCGTGATCATCCACGTCGCACGCACTGGGCATGCACTGACGATTCGTGCCGACAACGGCGCCGAAGTGTTGATGCACGTAGGCATCGACACCGTGGAATTGAACGGCGAAGGCTTTGCCCTGCTGGTCAAGGATGGCGCACGGGTGAGTCAGGGCCAGGCGCTGGTGCAGTTTGATCTGGACCGCATTGCGCGCCAGTGCAAAAGCCTGGTCAGCCTGATCATCCTGACCAATGGCGAGGGTTTTGAGCTACGGCCGGTGGCAGGAAAAACCGTCAAGGTGGGTGAGCCGTTGCTGCACATTGCTGCGCGTTCGGCAGCGCCGTTGCAGACGGCTGTGGATAACTCGGTCACCGAAGTGCGCGCCAGCGTGCGCATTACCCACCGTGGCGGTTTGCATGCCCGCCCCGCCGCACTGGTGCGCAAGACCGCGCAAGGGTTCAGCAGCCATGCGGAGCTGCACTTCGCCGGTAAGTCGGCGCCGTGCGACAGCCTGATTGGCTTGATGGGGTTGGGCATTGGTGAAGGTGATGAAGTGCGCATCACCTGTCGCGGCAAGGATTGCGAGGCGGCGTTGCAGGCACTGGTGGCCGCACTCTCGATTGCTGTGAATGAAGAACACCACGCGCCGGTAGCCGTGACACCGCGTCGGGCGAATACCGAGGCCGGTGTGTTGCAAGGCGTGTGCGCCGCGCCCGGTCTGGTCTGTGGGCCGCTGTTTCGCCTCACCGGCATCGAACTGCCGCAGGACACGGGCAAGCATGTCGCCGACGAACAACTGCAGCGCCTGGACACCGCGTTGGAGCAAGTGCGCGGCGAAATCCGCAGTACTTTGGAACATGCACGCCAACGCAAAAACATCGAAGAAGAAGACATCTTCGCCGCCCACCTTGCGCTGTTGGAAGACCCCACGCTGCTGGACGCCGCCACCGGTGCCATCGAGCAAGGCAGCGCCGCCACCCACGCCTGGCGCGATGCGATCCAGGCGCAATGCGCGGTGTTGCTGGCCTTGGGCAAACCGCTATTTGCCGAGCGTGCCAACGACCTGCGCGACCTGCAACAACGGGTGCTGCGTGCGCTGTTGGGCGAAACCTGGCACTTCGAATTGCCCGCCGGTTCGATTGTCAGCGCCCATGAACTGACCCCCTCCGACCTGCTGCAACTGAGCGCACAAAATGCCGTGGGCATTTGCATGGCCGAAGGCGGCGCTACCTCCCACGTCGCGATTCTGGCCCGCGGTAAAGGCTTGCCCTGTGTGGTCGCGCTGGGCGCCGAAGTGCTCGACGTGCCCCAAGGCCAACGCGTGGTGCTGGACGCGGCCAACGGTCGCCTGGAACTGGCGCCCAGCGACGCGCGCCACGCCGAAGTGCACCAGATTCGCGATGCGCAGAAACTGCGCCGTCAACAACAACAGGCCCAAGCCCAGCAAGCGGCGCACACCCGCGATGGCGTGAGCATTGAAGTGGCGGCCAACGTTGCCTCCAGTGCCGAGGCCCAAGTGGCGTTTGAAAACGGCGCCGATGGCGTGGGCTTGCTGCGTACCGAATTCCTGTTTGTCGACCGTCGCACCGCGCCGGATGAGCAAGAGCAGCGCCAGGCCTACCAGGCCGTGCTGGATGCCATGGGCGACAAGTCGGTGATCATCCGCACCATCGACGTAGGCGGCGACAAACAACTCGACTACCTGCCGTTGCCGGTTGAGGCCAACCCGGTGCTGGGCCTGCGCGGCATTCGCCTGGCCCAGGTGCGCCCGGACGTGCTCGACCAGCAACTGCGCGCGCTGCTGCAAGTGTCGCCGCTGGCGCGTTGCCGTATCCTGCTGCCGATGGTCAGCGAGGTGGATGAATTGCTGCAGATCCGCCAGCGCCTGGATGAACTGTGTGCCGAGCTGGAACTGACCCAGCGCCCGGAACTGGGCGTGATGATCGAAGTGCCCGCCGCTGCGCTGATGGCCGAGCAACTTGCGCGGCATGCAGACTTTTTATCCATCGGCACCAATGACCTGTCCCAGTACACCCTGGCCATGGACCGCGACCACGCGGGCCTCGCCGCACGGGTGGATGCCTTGCACCCGGCGCTGCTGCGCTTGATCGCGCAAACCTGCGCCGGCGCCGCCAAGCATGGGCGTTGGGTGGGTGTGTGCGGCGCCCTGGCGTCCGACCCGCTGGCCACGCCGGTGCTGGTGGGCCTGGGTGTGAGTGAGCTGTCGGTCAGCCCGCCGCAAATCGGAGAAATCAAGGACCGCGTCCGCCACCTGGACGCGGCGCAATGCCGGCAATTGAGCCAAGGCCTGCTCGACCTGAGCAGCGCCAAGGCCGTTCGCCAAGCCTGTCAACACCACTGGCCGCTGAGCTGAAAACAACAAGAATAGGGAGACACGCCATGTACCAACATTTTATCGAAGGCTTGCAACGCCTTGGCCGCGCACTGATGCTGCCGATCGCGATTCTGCCGATCGCCGGCCTGTTGCTGCGCCTGGGCGACACCGACCTTTTGAACATTGCGGTGATGCACGATGCCGGGCAGGCAATCTTCGCCAACTTGGCGCTGATCTTCGCCATCGGTATCGCCGTGGGTTTTGCCCGCGACAATAACGGCACGGCGGGTTTGGCCGGGGCGATTGGTTACCTGGTGATGATCTCCACGCTCAAGGTGATGGACACCACCATCAACATGGGCATGCTCGCCGGTATCGCCAGCGGCTTGATGGCCGGTGGGCTGTATAACCGCTTCAAGGACATCAAGCTGCCGGAGTATTTGGCCTTCTTCGGTGGGCGACGGTTTGTGCCGATTGTCACCGGGTTTTCGGCGGTCGCTCTAGGGGTGATCTTTGGCTTGATCTGGCCGCCGATCCAGCACGGCATCAACAGTTTTGGCGTGCTGCTGATGGAAAGCGGTAGCTTTGGCGCATTCGTGTTTGGCGTGTTCAACCGCCTGCTGATCGTCACCGGCCTGCACCATATCCTCAACAACATGGCGTGGTTTGTATTCGGCAGTTTTACCGACCCGACCACCGGCGCCATCGTCACCGGCGACCTGACCCGTTATTTTGCCGGCGACCCGAAAGGCGGCCAGTTCATGACCGGCATGTTCCCGGTGATGCTGTTCGGCCTGCCCGCCGCGTGCCTGGCGATGTACCGCAATGCACTGCCGGAACGGCGCAAGGTCATGGGCGGGATTTTCCTGTCGATGGCGCTGACTTCGTTTTTGACCGGTGTGACTGAGCCGATTGAATTTGCGTTCATGTTCCTCGCGCCATTTTTATACCTGATCCACGCGGTGCTCACCGGCCTGTCGATGGCCGTGACCAACATGTTGAATATCCACCTGGGCTTTACCTTCTCCGGTGGCTTTATCGACATGGTGCTCGGTTGGGGCAAGTCCACCAACGGCTGGCTGGTGTTCCCGGTGGGGTTGGCTTACGCGGTGATCTACTACAGCGTGTTCAACTACTGCATTCGCCGGTTCAATCTGAAAACGCCGGGGCGCGAAGATATTCAAGTGGTGCAGGCTGAGGTGATGACCGATAACCAGCGGGCCACGGCTTATATCCAGGCGCTGGGTGGTGCGGCGAATCTGTTGAGCGTGGGTGCGTGCACTACACGTCTGCGCCTGGACATGGTTGATCGCAACAAAGCGGTGGATGCCGAGTTGAAAGCGCTGGGCGCCATGGCCGTGGTTCGGCCGGGTAACGGCGGGAGTTTGCAGGTGGTGGTGGGGCCGATGGCCGACAGCATTGCCGATGAGATTCGCCTGGCGATGCCATCGTTTGTTGCCGGTGCGCCAGTGGCCGCCCAGCCTGTGGATAAACCGATTGCAGTGAATGTGCAGGAAGCCGAGAAGTGGCTGAGTGCCTTGGGTGGCCGCGCGAATGTGCGCCAGCTGGAAGCCGTGGCGATGACCCGGTTGCGGGTGGAGTTGGGCGATGATTCGGTGCTGTCTGAAGCGGACCTGACTGCGCTGGGTTGCCAGGGTGTGAGCCAGCTGGACAGCGGGGTTTGGCATTTGTTGATCGGTGACAAGGCCACTGGATTGGGTGAGGCACTGGAGCGGTTGGTTACCCGCCCAATCAACGCCTGACCACCACTGTGGCGAGGGAGCTTGCTCCCGCTGGGCTGCGTAGCAGCCCCTTGCCCAGCCTACACATTCTTTCAGAAAGAACTCTGTGGCAGGTTTTGGGGGCGCTTCGCACCCCAGCGGGAGCAAGCTCCCTCGCCACAGAGTGGGTGTCTTCAGTTGCTGATGGGGATTTCTTGTAGATCCAACACCCTATCCACCATCAACTGAATACCTTCCAGCATCCGATGAATCCCCAGCACCGCATCACGCTGCGGGCCGTCGATATCAAAAGCCAAGTTGCCCGCCAGTGCTTGAAGTGATGCCAGGTCTTGGGAGGCATTGGCGAGCAGGGTTTCGCTGTTCAGGTTGGGGAGTACGGAGAAGATTTGATCGGTTGGTTGATCGCCTGCTAGGTGGGACGCAGCTTTAGGCATGGTTAAATCAGGTCGTAAGTGGTCGCTGATCATCGTAAAACTCCATACAGAAATAGGCTCCTACAGAAATTTCAGGCTTGCAGTCCCGGTCGCCACATTGGCGGCGACCCGAGAAGACTAGTGCCGTCAGTTCCGAGGGACAACCTGAAAGCCCTGTGGGAAATCTCCGAGACTTGAAGACATCGCAGACAATAAAAAACCCGGTCCAAGCCGGGTTCTTTTTTCGCAATCTACACCTAAGCAGATGCCGCACGCTGCTCGGCTTCGTAATGGCGAGTCTGGAAAGGCATCAGCGCTTGAGCCTTCAACCCCAGCCCCTCACTCAGCCCCCAAGACACTGCCAGTTCATCACGACGGCTGCGCAGCGCAACAGCGCCTTGTGGTTGCACGTTTTGCTTGGCTGCAGAAGCCGAAAACAATTCAAGCGCCTTTAACGCTTCCATTACCCGGGAATCCGTCGCGCATGAAAAGCGCGTGAAGCGCTCAAGCAAGTAACCTGCGCGGCGAAGCTCCACCTCACTGGAATGTGCCTTCAGAAAAGCCCTCACCTCGCCCACAAGGTTCGCGTCCGAGTACCAAACCGCTTTTGCTGCACAGACAAGCGCCGCATCATCAGCCTGATTCAAAGGGCTTTTGACCAGCGTATCCAAGGCGGATGAGAGGACGGGCGCGTTAAAAGGCTTCGTCAACTTCAGTCTCCAGGTAGTCGTGCAGAATATTGTTCAGAATGGTTCTAGGTGATTCTTTGTTGCCAACATACATATCAATCGCCTGCAATGCCAATCGACGGAGCTCAGTGGTAAGGATGAAGCCTGCCCTGAGCAACGCCATGATGTCGCTTACATCCTGATCCGTAGCCCTGCCCAATTTGGAGATCGCAATATCGATAGGCGCAGCTATGTGCAGATGCAGTGCAGACTCGTGAGGAAATTCCTCGAGGGGAATACTTCGTTCCCAGTAGTCTTCGTGAAGCGGGCCAAATGCAGTGTTGTATTGAAGATCGTAGTTCAGCTCCATGATGCGGCCGGAATGCTCATCGAAAAATGCTTCTGGAAACTCCGCCAGCAATGTCCTTAGACGCAATGTGTCTCGAGTATTGGCGCAGTAAATCTCTGCATCCACATCAGTGGAAACTCGATGGTGCGTATACAAATGGACGGCACAGCCACCAAAGACAATAACCTTTACCGCGCCGGGCTTGGCGCCCTCAACCATCAACTCCACCTCGATGGACTTGAACATTGAAATCAAAGCCTGGCCCAGTGGCGTACTCGTATTGAGGCGAGGAGCGACGGTATCTGGAAAATCCATTGTTAATCTCAAACCGGTGCAGCATTGCCGAACGGGTCTTGAGTTCAAATCCCGATCACTGATTGGTCAGTGACCAAGCAAGGCTATTGAGCCGGGTTCCTAGGGACAACCTGAAAAGCCTGTGGGAAAGATCTGAGGCGCCTGTCCCGACGCCATCGCAGGCAAGCCAGCTCCCACAGTTTGAGCTGTGAACACCTTCAAAATGTGGGAGCTGGCTTGCCTGCGATTGGCCCTTACAAACAACAAAAAACCCGCTGACCAAACTGGCCCAGCGGGTTTCTCGTTTCTGCAATCCGCGAATCAAAAATCCGCCAACTGCCACACTTCATAAGCCGGTGTTTCGTACGGATGGCTCAGTTTCAACGCAGCCACAACAGCCACGATCAATTCATCGGCCACCACCAGCTCAACCTTCCACTCTTCAACCACTTCAACCTGGCCCGCCTGCCCGATAAACGGCTGGCTGCCGTCCAACGCGCGGAATTGGCCCTGGCCCAGCACTTGCCAGGCGCAGCTGTCGTAGTCGCCGATGCGCCCGCCACCGGCTGCGAAGACGGCGGTTTTCACCGTCTCCACATGGCTGGCGGGTACAAAGAAGGCGAGCTTGTACACCTCCTTAGTTCACCCACACACGGGCGTTGCGGAACATGCGCATCCAGGCGCCGTCTTCGTTCCACTCTTCCGGGCGCCACGAGTTCTGCACGGCGCGGAATACACGCTCCGGGTGCGGCATCATGATGGTCACGCGGCCGTCGCGGCTGGTAAGGCCGGTGATCCCGCGCGGCGAGCCGTTCGGGTTGGCCGGGTAGCTTTCGGTGACTTTGCCGTGGTTGTCGACGAAACGCATCGCCACGCAACCGGACAGATCGGCTTCGAGCAAGGCTTCTTCGCTGGAGAATTCCGCATGGCCTTCACCGTGGGCGATGGCGATTGGCATGCGTGAACCGGCCATGCCTTGCAGGAAGATCGAGTTGGATTCCTGCACCTGCACCATGGCAACACGGGCTTCGAACTGCTCGGAACGGTTGCGCACAAAGTGCGGCCAGAACTCGCTGCCCGGGATCAGTTCGCTGAGGTTGGACATCATCTGGCAACCGTTGCACACACCCAGGGTGAAGCTGTCGTTGCGCTCGAAGAAGCCCTGGAACGCATCGCGGGCACGGCTGTTGAACAGGGCCGATTTGGCCCAGCCTTCACCGGCACCCAGCACGTCACCGTAGGAGAAACCGCCGCAAGCGACCAGGCCTTTGAACTCGTTGAGGTCAACACGACCGGCGAGGATATCGCTCATGTGCACGTCGATCGCATTAAAGCCGGCGCGGTCGAACGCGGCCGCCATTTCCACCTGGCCGTTGACGCCCTGCTCACGCAGTACGGCAACTTGTGGGCGAATGCCTTTCTTGATGTAAGGCGCGGCAATGTCCTGGTTGACGTCGAAGCTGAGCTTGGTGCTCAGGCCCGGGTTGTCTTCTTCCAGGATCACGTCGAATTCCTGCTCGGCGCAGTCGGCGTTATCACGCAGGCGTTGGATCTGGTAGCTGGTCTCGGCCCACTGGCGTTGCAGCAGACGGCGCTGGCCGGCAAACACGGTATCGCCATTGAAGGAGATATTGATTTCACCATTGTTGATCGGCTGGCCGATGACGGCTACGCAGTCGTCCAGGCCAGCGGCGCTGAATTGGGCGAGCACGTCCGGGGTGGCGTCCTGGCGAACCTGGATCACGGCGCCCAACTCTTCGTTGAACAGGATGCCGTTGATTTCGGCAGCATCCTCGGCAACGCTGTCGAGCACAATGTTCAGGCCGCAGTGACCGGCAAACGCCATCTCGACAACGCTGGTCAGCAAACCGCCGTCGGAACGGTCGTGGTAAGCCAGCAGGTGGCCGTCGGCGTTCAGGCCCTGGATCACGGCGAAGAAGGCTTTGAGGTCTTCGGCGTCATCCACGTCCGGCGCGTGCTTGCCGAGTTTGCCGTGGGTTTGCGCGAGGATCGAGGCGCCCATGCGGTTCTGGCCACGGCCCAGGTCGATCAGGATCAGATCGGTGGTGCCCTTGTCCATGCGCAGTTGCGGGGTCAGGGTCTGGCGGATGTCGGTGACCGGGGCAAAACCGGTCACGATCAGCGACAGCGGCGAGGTGACGCTCTTGTCGGTGCCGTCTTCGTTCCAACGGGTGGCCATGGACATGGAGTCCTTGCCCACCGGAATGGTGATACCCAGTTCCGGGCACAGCTCCATGCCGACAGCCTTGACGGTGTCGTACAGGCGCGCATCTTCACCCGGGTGGCCGGCGGCGGACATCCAGTTGGCCGACAGCTTAATGTCAGACAGCTTGCCAATGCGCGAAGCGGCGATGTTGGTGAGGGTTTCACCAATGGCCATGCGGCCCGACGCCGGGGCGTCCAGCAGGGCCAGCGGCGTACGCTCGCCCATGGCCATGGCTTCACCGGTGTACACGTCGAAGCTGGTGGCAGTGACGGCAACGTCGGCCACCGGAACCTGCCATGGGCCAACCATTTGGTCACGGGCAACCAGGCCGGTGATGGTGCGGTCGCCGATGGTGATCAGGAAGCTTTTGCTCGCCACGGCTGGGTGGTGCAGCACGCGCTCGATGCTGTCAGTCAGTTCCAGCGTGCTTGGGTCGAAGTCATCGCCCAGCTCGGTTTCGCGCACGGCGGAGCGGTGCATACGCGGGGCTTTGCCCAGCAGCACTTCCAGTGGCATGTCGACCGGGCTGTTGCCGAAATGGCTGTCGGTGACCGTCAGCTGCGGTTCGGCAGTGGCCTCGCCGACCACGGCAAACGGGCAACGCTCACGTTCGCAGATGGCCTGGAAGCGCGGGAAGTCTTCAGGGCCAACGGCCAGTACGTAGCGTTCCTGGGATTCGTTACTCCAGATTTCGTGCGGGGCCATGCCCGGCTCGTCGTTTGGAATGTTGCGCAGTTCGAAACGGCCACCACGGTCGCCATCGTTGACCAGTTCCGGGAAGGCGTTGGACAAACCGCCGGCGCCGACGTCGTGGATGAAGCTGATCGGGTTCTTGTCACCCAGCTGCCAGCAACGGTCGATGACTTCCTGGCAGCGGCGTTCCATTTCTGGGTTTTCGCGCTGTACCGAAGCGAAGTCCAGGTCTGCCGAGCTGGTGCCGGTGGCCATGGAGGAAGCTGCGCCGCCGCCCAGGCCGATCAACATCGCCGGGCCGCCGAGTACGATCAGCTTGGAGCCGACCAGAATCTCGCCTTTCTTGACGTGTTCTTCGCGGATGTTGCCCATGCCGCCAGCCAACATGATTGGCTTGTGGTAGCCGCGCACTTCATCGCCACGCGGGGTGGTGATGGATTGTTCAAACGTACGGAAGTAGCCGGTAAGTGCCGGGCGCCCGAATTCGTTGTTGAACGCGGCGCCGCCGAGCGGGCCTTCGATCATGATGTCGAGCGCGGTAACGATGCGCTCAGGCTTGCCGTATGGCACTTCCCACGGTTGTTCAAACCCTGGGATCTGCAGGTTGGACACAGTGAAACCGGTGAGGCCAGCCTTGGGCTTGGCGCCACGGCCGGTGGCGCCTTCGTCACGGATTTCGCCGCCCGAACCTGTGGCTGCGCCCGGGAACGGGGCAATCGCGGTCGGGTGGTTATGGGTCTCAACCTTCATAAGGATGTGCACCGGTTCCTGCACCGCGCCGTACTGGCGGGTTTCAGGGTCCGGGAAGAAACGGCCGGCAACGGAGCCGACGATCACCGAGGCGTTGTCCTTATAAGCCGACAGAACGCCTTCGCTGTGCATCACGTAGGTGTTCTTGATCATGCCGAACAGGCTTTTTTCCTGGCTTTCGCCGTCGATGTCCCAACTGGCATTGAAGATTTTGTGACGGCAATGCTCGGAGTTGGCCTGCGCAAACATCATCAGCTCGATGTCATGCGGGTTGCGCTTCAAGCCATTGAAGGCGTCGACCAGGTAGTCGATCTCGTCTTCGGCGAGCGCCAGGCCCAGTTCGGTGTTGGCCTTCTCGAGAGCGGCGCGGCCACCGCCGAGCACGTCAATCGCGGTGAGCGGCTTGGGCTCGGCGTGGCTGAACAGGCCGGCAGCCTGTTCCAGCTGGCTGACGATGATCTGGGTCATGCGGTCGTGCAGGCTGCTGGCGATCAGCTCGGCTTCGGCGTCGCTGAACTGGCCAGCCACGTAGAAGGCGATGCCACGCTCAAGGCGCTGGATGCTCGACAGGCCGCAGTTACGGGCGATGTCGCTGGCCTTGCTCGACCAGGGCGAGATGGTGCCGAACCGCGGCAGAACCAGGAACAAGCGGCCGGTCGGCTCTTGAACGGGAACGCTGGGGCCGTACTTCAGAAGGCGTGCGAGCACTTGCTGTTCGTCGGCGGTCAAGACGCCGGTTACGTCGGCGAAGTGAGCAAATTCAGCATACAAGCCTGTAACAGCTGGAACCTTTTGGCTCAGTTGCTCAAGGAGTTTGCTGTGGCGAAAGGCAGAAAGGGCAGGAGCGCCGCGCAGGATCAACATCTTCGGGACAGCCTCGGGAAGGGGGTGTGCTTTGAGGCCGTGCATTCTAGCGTAAACCTGCGCCAACGGCACCCGAAACGGCACGGCTGGCCGCTGCCGAACGTCAGTTGGCAGGGATTGCACGCTTTCGGGGCGAAATCCTGGAGTTGGCGCGCAGTTATTTTAACCGTCACAAACCCTCGCCAACCCACGTTTCTGCGGGCTGCAGCCCGGTTTTGCGGGTGCTAGCAGACAAGTCTGCTGCTGTCGAGATATGGCGCCGAGGGTCGTTTGCGTATACTGCGCAGATGTTCTCCCCTACTGCTTTACGCCCGCGATGCGCCAAATGGCTGATCGCAACCGGACTCTTCCTGATGCTCAGCGCCTGTGTTGATAAGCCCAGCACGCTCGAGCGAATCAAGGAGGATGGCGTATTGCGGGTGATTACCCGGAACAGCCCGGCCACGTATTTCCAGGACCGCAACGGTGAAACCGGTTTCGAGTACGAACTGGTCAAGCGCTTTGCCGATGACCTGGGCGTGAAGCTGGAAATCGAGACTGCCGATAACCTCGATGATCTGTTTGGCCAGCTGGGCAAACCCAACGGTCCGGTTCTGGCGGCCGCCGGGTTGGTCAGCAGCGAGCAGCGCGCCCAGCAGGTGCGTTTCTCCCATCCATACCTGGAAGTCACGCCGCAGATCATCTACCGCAACGGCCAATCGCGCCCGACCGGCCCGGCAGACCTGGTGGGCAAGAAGATCATGGTGCTCAAGGGCAGCACCCACGCCGAGCAATTGGCGGCGCTTAAAAAGCAGAACCCGGCGATTGAATACGAAGAGTCCGACGCCGTTGAGGTTGTGGACCTGCTGCGCATGGTGGACGAGGGCCAGATCGACCTGACCCTGGTGGACTCCAACGAAGTCGCGATGAACCAGGTGTATTTCCCCAACGTGCGCGTGGCCTTCGACCTCGGCAATGCCAGCAACCAGAGCTGGGCCGTGGCGCCGGGGGAAGACAACAGCCTGCTCAACGAGATCAACAGCTACCTGGACAAGGTCGAGAAAAACGGCACCCTGCAGCGGCTTAAAGACCGTTATTACGGGCATGTCGATGTTCTCGGCTATGTGGGCGCCTACACCTTCGCCCAGCATTTGCAGCAGCGCCTGCCCAAGTACGAGAAACACTTTCGCGCCTACGCCAAGGAAGAGAAGGTCGACTGGCGCCTACTGGCGGCCATCGGCTATCAGGAATCGCTGTGGCAACCGGCCGTCACCTCCAAGACCGGCGTGCGCGGCCTGATGATGTTGACCCAGAACACCGCGCAAGCGATGGGTGTGTCCAACCGCCTGGATGCCAAGCAAAGCATCATGGGCGGTGCCAAGTACCTGGCCAAGATCAAGGATGAGCTGGACGACAGCATTGCCGAGCCGGACCGCACCTGGTTCGCCCTCGCCGCCTATAACGTCGGCACCGGCCATCTGGAAGACGCGCGCACGCTGGCCAAGAAAGACGGCCTGAACCCGAACAAGTGGCTGGACGTGAAGAAGATGCTGCCACGTCTGTCGCAGAAGCAGTGGTACAGCAAGACCCGCTACGGCTATGCCCGCGGTGGTGAACCGGTGCACTTTGTCGCGAACATCCGGCGGTATTACGACATTCTCACCTGGGTGACCCAGCCGCAGTTGGAAGGCAACCAAGTGGTGGAAGGCAACTTGCACGTGCCGGGTATCGACAAGACCAAGCCGCCGGAAGATAACCCGCAGTTGTAAACCCAACCTCCCAAACACCCTAAGACTCCTGTGGGAGCGGGCTTGCTCGCGAATGCGCTGGGTCAGGCTATACATCTGTCACTGATACACCGCTTTCGCGAGCAAGTCGAATCGTCGCACCGCCGCTCCCACATTTCGATCTGCACTTGGCTTACAGGCCGGTGAGCAGATGCACGACCCCGCCCGTCAACACCATCACACCCGGTACACCCGCCGCCTTCAGCGCCTGCGCATCCAACCGTCCCGCATCCTGCAACTGCACCCGCACCCGCGTCAGCGCCACGCGCTGTTGCGACTTGAGGTTATCCACACCGCCCAATGCGCTCAGCACCTCGGTCGACAACAGGCCCTGCGCAGGCGCCACCACGGATTCGGCAATCAAATCCGGGGTCAGGGCTTTCCAGAACGCCCTTTGCAATTTCTCGAACATGCTCAGTGCTCCACGACAGGTGAGGTTTCAACGGTGGCCGCGTGGTACAGGCGCAGGGCCTCGCGGACTTGGGCGGCTTCTTCCAGGCCGAGCACCTGGCGGGCGATGATCTGGCAGTCGGCCAGGTCCAGCTCGCGCACGGTGGCTTTGATGGTCGGGATCAGCGGTACGCTGACCGACAGTTCATCCACCCCCAGCCCGATCAACACCGGCACCGCCAGTGCTTCAGACGCCAACGCGCCGCACACGCCGACCCACTTGCCATGGGCATGGGCGGCCTTGACGGTGGTGGCAATCAGGCGCAGCACCGACGGGTGAAAGCTGTCGGCCTGGCTGGCCAGTCGCGGGTGGTCGCGGTCCATGGCCAGGGTGTATTGGGTAAGATCATTGGTGCCGATGGAGAAGAAATCCACGTGCGGCGCAAACACATCCGCCATCAAGGCCGCAGACGGCACCTCGATCATGATGCCCAGCTTTGGCAGCTCGGTCAGGCCCAGTGCCAGCGCTTCCTCTGTAAGGATCTTGCGCGCCAGGTGCAGCTCCGACAGCAGGCTGACCATCGGCAGCATGATATGCAGCCGTGCAAAGCCGGCACTCGCCAGGATCGCGCGGAACTGCTCGCGCAGCAATTCAGGGCGTTCCAGGCACAGGCGAATACCGCGCAGGCCTAGGAAAGGGTTGGTCTCACGCTCCATTGGCACATAGGCCAAGGGTTTGTCGCCGCCCACATCCAAGGTGCGCACCACCAGATTGCGTTCGCTACCCAAGGCTCGAGCGATGGCGCTGTAGGTGCCGGCTTGCTCCTCTGGGCTGGGCGCGCGATTGCGGTCCAGGTAGAGGAACTCCGAACGCAACAGGCCGACGCCTTCACCGCCCAGGGCCAGGGCTTGTTCGACCTCCTGCAACGAGGCGACATTGGCCGTGACTTCGACGTGATGGCCATCGCGCGTGATGCCGGGCAAGGCGGCTTGCGCCACTTCACGTTCACGTCGCAGTATGTGTTGCTTGCGCGTAGCGGCCAGTTGCTCGACAGCCGCCAGGTCGGGCTCCAGGTGCAGTTCGCCTTTGTCGGCATCGAGCAGCACCTGCTTGCCGTTGGCCAGCGCCAGCGCCTGTGCCGGTACACCACACAGCGAGGGCAAACCAAGGGCGCGCGCCAGGATCGCCACATGGCTGGTGGCGCCGCCGCCAACGGTGACGAACCCCAGCACTTTGCGCGTATCCAGGCCTGCGGTTTGCGAGGGCGTCAGCTGCTCGGCAATCACGATCGCACGATCCGGCAATTCCCAGGCGCTGTCCTCAATACCAAGGATCAACTTCAGCACACGCTGGCCAACATCGGCCAAATCCGCTGCGCGCTCAGCCAGCAACGCACTGCCCAGGCCGAGAAACAGCTTGGCGGTCGCGGCCGTGGCGCTGTTCCAGGCAAAGGCAGCGCTCTTGCCTTCGGTGAGCAGGCGGTGGGCTTGCTCTAACAGGGTCGGGTCTTCAAGCAGTTCCTGATGGGCACGGAAGATCTCCGCCTGGGCGCTGCCAACCGCTTTGTCTTGCAACACTTGCAGCGCTTCGGTGGCGGCCAGTAAGGCGCGGGTCAGCGCGGCGTGTTCAACGGATTCACCCGCACCCTGTTCCTCGATGTGCAACTCGGGTTCCGCCACTTGGAACACCTGGCCAAACGCGGAGCCGGGCGAGGCACACACGCCGCGCAACAAGGCCGCCGATGACTCGGGGGCTGGTGTTTCAGCCGGCGCAACAGACTCGTCGACCGTCTCCCCACAGCCTTGCGCCAGCAGGGTTACCAACGCCTTGATGGCCGCATCGGCATCCTCTCCCGCCGCACTCACTTGCAAGGTATCGCCCTGCACGGTTTGCAGCGCCATGATCGCCACCAATGACTTGGCGTTGGCGCTCTGGGTTTGTTTGTGCAGGTAAATGCTGGCGTTGAAACCTTTGGCCGTCTGGGCCAGCACGGCGGCCGGGCGGGCGTGCAAACCGTTGGCATTGGGCAGCGTCAGCGGCTTGGAGAACAGTGCATCGCCCTCCTCCTCGCCCAGGGCGTCAGTGGCCTCGCCGGGTGAGACTCGCACAAGAGGCTCGCCCACTTCCACCGCGCCGCTGCCCGGTGTCAGCAACACAAACGGCTCGCCGCTGACCACCAACATCAAGGTCAGCAAGCTGCGCGCATGGAGCGCCACGTAGTCGGCATCGAACTCGATCAACGGCTGCCCGACTTCGACGCGCTGACCTTCCTCGACCAAGCGGGTGAAGCCCTTGCCTGCCAGGTGAACCGTGTCCAGGCCGATATGCATCAGCACCTGCACGCCGTTGTCAGCAGTGACGCTGACCGCATGCCCGGTGTCCTGGATATTGCTGATCACCCCGGCCAATGGCGCGCACAGGGTCTGCGAGGTGGGATCGATGCACAGGCCGTCGCCGATCATGCGGCTGGCAAACACCGGGTCAGGTACCTGGTCCAGCGCCAGCAGCACCCCGGACAAGGGCGCCAGCAGTTCCAGGGGTTGAGTTGTGGTCATGACTTCACCTGCTGTTTTGTTCTGTAAAAATCATAGGGCGAACGACGGTCCAGTGTGGGAGCTGGCTTGCTGTGGCGAGGGAGCTTGCTCCCGTTGACCGCGCAGCAGTCTCCGACTCTTGGGGGCGCTTCGCACCCCAGCGCAAGCAAGCTTGCTCGCCACAAAAGCCCGCTCCCACATTTGGGTCATGTACACCCAAAGTTTTATTTCCACCAGTATTCGACTTGCACACCCACGTTCGAGCCATGCCGCGCCGTACCGTAGGCGCCGGTGTCGGACAACGCCGAGCCCGCCGCCAGTTCATTCGCCGCACGCTTGGCCGCTTCGTTCCATGTTGCATAGGTGTAGTACAAGCGCACTTCCGGCCGCGCCCAGAAATCCGGGCCGTTGGGCGACCAGGTCGGGGCGAAGGTGAATTTGCTCAGCTTGCGTGTACCGCCGGCAGCCTCGACTTGATCATGCCCAAGCTCGGTGACCAGTTTGAACTGTTCGCTGATGGCATATGCCGGGCGCACGCCGATGGACATCCAGGTCTGGTCCTGGCTGCCAGGGCGAATATCCTTTTGATACACGGCCTCGACCTGCCCGCCGAAACGCGGCGTTACCTGCCAGTCGAAAAACTCCACGGCGCGGTAGCTTTTGCTGCTCTTGTCCAAGGCGGTATTGCCGGTATAGCCCAAGCCCGTGCCGGGGCCTTCGCCGTACTGCAAGGCGAATTTGTTCTTGCCGCCAAGAAACGGTTTTTGCACATGCTGCGCGGTGATCGCCCAACCGCTGTTGGCCTCACGCCCGCCGGCTTTTTCGATGTAGCTCAAGCCAAATTCCAGCTCACCGCCGGGGTTGGTCTTGAAGCCCGCCACGTTGAAGTCGTGACGGGTGGCGTACTCCTTCTGGTACAGGTTGTCCTTGCGCGACAAGGCGTAGCTGTATTTGAGGTCGCCGATCTTGACGTCTTCGACACCGCCGCCCGTGGCGCTCTGGTTCCAGTAGTAGAAGTCGGAGATATGGATGTCGTTACGCTTGTAGTAACGGCGCCCCGCCCACACCGAGCCGCCATTGAGGCTGGGCAGGTTGGACCACTGCGCATACATCTGCGGCATGCGCGCCGAGCCGTTGTCTTCACCCTGGAACTTCAGGGCGCGGTCGTATTTGTTGTACAGCGATGCCATGGCATCGACGCTCAGCACCGAGCCGTCGTCGAGGGACAGCAGGTCCTGGCGCAACTCAAATTCGGCGTACTGCTCGCATTCGTTACCCAAACGGTATTTGGATTGCGCCCCCGGCAGTTGGAAACACTGTTGCTTGCCACTGCCTGTTGAAGTCCCCGCGCCGCTGCGCAAGTAGCCGGCAAACTCCAGAGCCTGAGCGGCAAAAGGAGCGGTGAAACATGACGCAATGAGGCCCAGCTTTATTGTTGTTTTCATGAAGCACTCCGATATTTTTATTATGTTTTTGGGTGAAGCGCCCCCGCACTCCCATACGGGGGTTGCAGCGGGTCTCAGTCCTTGAGGTGCAGCACAAACGATTCATACGGGCGCAACAGCAGCGTGCTCGCACGCACAGGGCAGTCGGGGTAGTTGCTGATCAGCAAGCGTTGCTCGCTCGCCGCGCTGATGACGCCTTCGGGCAGTTGGATTTCGCAGGGCTTGCCATAGAAGTTGTTCAGCACCAGCAAGCGCTCGCCCTGGCCTTCGCGCAGGTACGCCCAGACTTGCAGGTGGTCTTGCAGCAACTCGCGATAAACGCCGTTCTGGATCAGCGGTTCGCTGCGGCGCATGGCGATCAGGGCGCGGTAGTGATGCAGCACCGAATCGGGGTCTTCCAGCTGGCTCTCGACGTTGATCTGCGCCGCGTTGGCCGGAATGCCGATCCACGGTTCACCACTGCTGAAACCGGCATTGGCTTCGGCGTTCCACTGCATCGGCGTGCGGCTGTTGTCGCGCGACTTCTGCATGATCGCCGCCATGCTCGACGCTTCGGACTCACCGGCATCACGCTTGAGGCGGTAGATGTTCAGGGTCTCGACATCGCGGTACTGCTCAATCTTGTTGAAACCCGGGTTGGTCATGCCCAGCTCTTCGCCCTGGTACACATACGGCGTGCCCTGCAGGAAGTGCAGCGCAGTGGCGAGCATCTTGGCCGAGACCACGCGGTACTCGCCGTCGTTACCAAAACGCGAGACCACCCGCGGCTGGTCATGGTTACACCAGAACAGCGCGTTCCAGCCGCCACCGGCCTGCATGCCCAATTGCCAGTCGGAGAAAATCTGCTTGAGTTGCAGGAAGTCGAAGTCGGCCTTCACCCACTTTTGCAGGTTCGGGTAATCGACTTTCAGGTGATGAAAGTTGAAGGTCATCGACAGCTCTTTGGACGCCGGATTCGAATAACGAATGCAGTGCTCAAGGCTGGTGGACGACATCTCGCCGACATTGATCAGGTCGTGCCCTTCGAACACTTCGCGGTGCATTTGCTGCAGGTATTCATGCACGTTCGGGCCGTCGGTGTAGAAGCGCCGGCCGTCGCTGTTGTCTTCGGGGAAATCGGCGGGTTTGGAAATCAGGTTGATCACGTCCAGGCGGAAACCACCCACGCCTTTGTCACGCCAGAAGCGCATCAACTTGAACACCTCGGCGCGCACCTTGGGGTTGTCCCAATTGAGGTCAGCCTGGGTGTGGTCGAACAGGTGCAGGAAGTACTGGCCGGTTTGTGCCTCGTATTCCCAGGCCGAACCGCCGAACTTGGATTCCCAGTTGTTCGGCTGGTCGCGCCAGATATAGAAGTCGCGGTACGGGTTGTCGAGGCTGCTGCGCGCCTGCTGGAACCACTCATGCTCGATGGAGGTGTGGTTGACCACAATGTCGAGCATCAGCTTGATGCCGCGCTTGGCCGCTTCGCTGATCAGCAGGTCGCAGTCGGCCATGGTCCCGTAGCTGGGGTCGATGGCGTAGTAGTCGCTGATGTCGTAGCCGTTGTCGCGTTGCGGCGAGCGCAGGAACGGGGTGATCCACAGGCAATCCACACCCAGCCACTTGAGGTAATCGAGCTTGTCCACGATGCCCAGCAGGTCACCGGTGGCGTTACCCGCGTGGCTGTGGAAGCTTTTGGGGTAGATCTGGTAGATCACCGAGTGTTGCCAGTCTTGCATGGTGGGTTCCTTCAATTGGTTTTTGTGCTGGCCTTGAAGGCCTCTTCGACTTGCTCGCGATAGCGGTCGATCAGGCGACCCGGTATCCAGGCCGCACGATCTTCATGCTCAACGCACAGGTCAGAACAAACGGCACGACCATGGCGATGACCATCCCGATCACAAAACTGGGGATGAACTGCGGAATGATCGAAATAAACCCAGGCAACCCACCGACACCAATGGCCGAGGCCGTCACCTTGTTAAGTGAGAGGAAAATGCTGCCCAGCGCCGAGCCCAGCAGCGCGGCATAGAACGGAAACTTGAAGCGCAGGTTCACACCGAACATCGCCGGTTCCGTAATGCCGAAGTAAGCGGAAATCGCTGAGGTTGAGGCCATGCTTTTGTCCCGCGCGTTACGGGTCATGTAGAACACGCCCAGTGCGGCGCTGCCCTGGGCCAGGTTGGACATCACGATCATCGGCCAGATAAAGGTGCCGCCCTGGGTGCTGATCAACTGCAGGTCGACGGCGAGGAACATGTGGTGCATGCCGGTGATCACCAGCGGCGCATACAACAGGCCGAAGATCGCCCCGCCAAGCATCGGCGCCAGGTCAAACAGGGTGACCACGCCTTCGGTAATCAGGATGCCGAGGTGACGAGTCACCGGGCCGATGATGGCCAGCGCCAGCACGCCGGTGACGACGATGGTGGTGATCGGCACCACGAGCAGTTGAATGGCGTTAGGCACCCGCGCCCGCAGCCATTTCTCGATCACGCTCATCACATAGGCCGCCATCAGGATCGGCAGGATCTGCCCCTGATAACCCACCTTCTCAATCTTGAACCAACCGAAAATATCGAAGTACGGCAGGCTCTGGCCATCAAGGCCCGCCACCGCTTTGCCGTAGTTCCAGGCGTTGAGCAGGTCGGGGTGCACCAGCATCAGGCCAAGCACGATGCCGAGGATTTCACTGCCGCCAAAACGCTTGGCCGCCGACCAGCCCACCAGCGCCGGCAGGAACACGAATGAGGTGTTGGCCATCAGGTTGATCAGGCTCCACAGGCCATCCAGGTTCGGATACGCCTCCAGCAGCGTCTGGCCCTCGATGAACATGCCCTTGGCGCCCATCAGGTTGTTCACGCCCATCAGCAGGCCGGCGATGATCAGTGCGGGCAGGATCGGCATGAACACATCGGAAAATACCCGCACCAGACGCTGCATGGCGTTGGTCTTGTCGGCGCCCTTCTGTTTGACGTCGGCAATGGTCGAAGCCGCAAGCCCCGTCTGCTCACGCAGGGCGGCATAGACCTTTTCCACTTCGCCGGGGCCGATCACCACCTGGAACAGGCCGCCGGTGAAGAACGAGCCCTTGACCAGATCGACCTGGTTCAACGCGCTGTTGTTGACCAGACTCGGGTCCTTGAGCGCCAGGCGCAGGCGGGTCACGCAGTGGGCAGCTTGCTCAAGGTTGTCGCTGCCCCCGAGGTTCTCAAGAATCTCGCGGGCAATATTCGAATAGTCGTGGCTCATGCTTGGTTTCCACTTTGGTTTTTTTATTTGAGGGCAGTCATTGGCAGCACGCCGTGGCCAAAAGTACTCGTATGTACGAGTTAAATCAATAACTCGTCTGTACGAGTTACGCAAAGTTTAAATTTCTGAATTTGAAGTCAGACATTTCCCTAATTCCACGCAGGTCTAATGGACAAAGCCCACCTCTGCCACTAAGGTTCCTGCCTTGAACGCGCCGTTCACCTTCATCAAGCCGGGCACAGAGCCATCCCCATGAGCAAATACAACCAGATCTATACGGATCTGCTTGCCAGCATCACCACTGAACGCCTGCAACGCGGTACGCGCCTTCCCTCCGAAACCGAACTGATGGACGCCTACCAGGCCAGCCGTGGCACGGTGCGCCGCGCCATCGAGCAGTTGCAGGAGCGTGGGTTTGCGCAAAAAATCCACGGCAAGGGCACCTTTGTGTTGTCGCCCAACCCCATCGAGTTCCAACTGGGCGGCATCGTCAGCTTCCACGAAACCCACGCCGACCTGGGCGATGACATACACACCGAAGTCGTCGAGTTCACCCAACTGCCGCTGGAAGGCTCACTGCTGCAACATATCGAGGCCGAGCCCGGCACGCTGATCACCCGTATCAAACGGGTACGGCGCATCGGCGGCAAACGAGTGATCCTCGACATCAACCATTTTGTCGCCGAGCTGATCCCGGGGCTGGATCGCGACATCGCCCAACAGTCGATCTATGCGTTTATCGAAGGGACATTGCAGCTGCAGATCAGCTACGCCCAACGCACCATCGAAGCCCTGCCCCGCAGTAAAGACGACCAGGCACACCTGGACCTCGATGGGCAAAGTCATGTGATCGTGGTGAGTAACCAGACGTTTTTGCAGGATGGAAGGCAGTTCGAGTACACCGAGTCGCGACATACGCTGGATAAGTTTTACTTTTCGGATATTGCGCGGCGGTGAAATCTGCGCAGATAGTTGAGGGGCAACGGCATGACGACCGACCTTCAAACGGTCGGTGGCACGCCCTTCGCCCCAAGTCGATTACAGTTCAGCAAGCCCTGCCAATTTGGGCGCTCTAGCCTTGAAGCCTGCTCAGGGCTTTCGATTCAAGTTTTGCAAACCCCGGCCCATAATTGTCAGCCGGTAGCGCTGCTTGCTACTGCTGGGCTTGTCAGGCTGTGTCATTTCGACCACGCCGGCAGCTAACGCAGGTCGCAAGTAGCTTTTGCGAAAATGTTCGGCATCCTTAAGCTCGAGAACTTGCTGAAGTTCCTTACGTGACAGATCACCTACCAAGGCATCGAGCAGCCTGATGACCTCAGGGGTGACCTCCGGGGTAACCTCCGGGGCGACCTCAGGGGTAACCTCCGGGGTGCGCAGTGTCAAGGTTACGCCTTGAGCATCACTTTGCCATTCCGGCGGCGGCAAACCTTGTTCCGCAAAGGCATGGCTGATCAGCAACCCTCCGCGCCCGAGTTTCTCCATAAGCCCTTGAAGATAAAGCACATGGGCTATGTCCGGATTACGCAGAATGGAAATCTGGCCGTTAATAAGGCCGTCCGGCGTAACCCCTTCGGGCAAGGAACCTGAATTCCAGATTTCTACCCGATGAGGAAATACCTGCACTCTGATACCACCCCGGAAGTCAGCATAATCGCGATGTGCAAAAGCGTTCACAAGCGCCTCACGCAAAGCACCATCGGGGTAGGTTCCCTGGTCGTCTCTTTTTAGAGGGTCGACTCCGAAGTGGCTGCGACTAGGTGTATTACGGCGGATGAAAGCAAACACCTTGTCCAGCACTGTAACCAACGGCCCCTCGAAATTTTTGAAGTCACCGTAAGTGTCGTCAGTCTTATCGGTGGAAAAAGCCGCACAGCGCACCCGTATTTGAGGATAACGCCGGGCCGGATTACTTGCGAAAAGGACATCGCCACCATTGGTCAGCCGGCCGTATTTCGCCAATCCCAAATACTCCAGCGTTCGCACCGGAGCCTGTCCCCACAAGTCGACGTGACGGACACTCTCACCCTGCTGGGCAGCGCGCCTGATTTCGTTTTCGTCGAGATCATCGTGTAGGTCTGCATTTGAGAAGCGACGCTCCCAGCGCTCCGGCTCGACCTCACGGCGCATGATCATGTCACGCAGGGTTGCAACATCAGCCCGACGCGTCATTTCACCTTCGCGGATAAAAGCTTCATCGCGGAAACTGTAGGGGATGTCTTGTCCCGCTGGTACTTCAACCACCCATAAGGTCTTGCCAGCAATGAACTGGGTCTCGAACGACACCAATGCCTTGGGTACCAAACCTTGGGCAATTTGTTGCTCAAGCTTGCGTAAAGCGCTTTCGTCCGGGTCCTTAGTAATTCCGACCGGCTCGTTTTTGGCATCAACGCCCAGTACCAAATAACCACCGCCGGAGTTCAGAAAGGCACATACCTGTTGCCCTACAGTCTTGGCATCTGCCTTGGCCTTGAACTCCACTGAACTACCTTCGCCCAAGGCCAGTATACGGGCCAGTTCTTCGGGTTTCATGGCTGCTCTCCACCTGCCAACTGAGTCCTGGCCTTTACCGCTTCAGGGTCACTGAGGTTCTCTTTCAGAAAGAGTTCAACCTCTTGAACACGTGAAAACTGGGCCGAGGCAAACAGCAAAGCCTCTTCGTCCGTGCCAAACTCCTGTACCCAGTTACCATGCCGATCGACCAGCGGCTTGGTATCGAGGATAGCTTCCTCATACATATCGATGACACGCAAATCAGACAGGGTGTTCGCCCCTTTTTTCATGCGTAGGCCTTTGCGTTCCTCTGAGTTCTTATGGCCCAGGTCTCGCAGGAAGCGTCGCGCAAACACTACGTTTTGATGCGCCAACACCCAGCGTGGTTTTTTGCATGCAATAGCCCGCTGCAACTCTTGATGGGTGATAGAAAGGTCTTCGCCATCGCGCCCTGAACCGTAATTTGGCGTAATCAAGCCCAGGAAAAAATCGCAGTCTTCAACCGCAGCGAGGCAATTTTCGAAGGCGGTGCGATTCGACCGAACAGGCAGCGTGCCCCGGTGCGACATCCACACTTCATAGCCAAAGACTGTGAGTTCCATATAAATACGGTTCAACAGGTCTTCAATGCCATAGACGGTAGATGAAACAAGGATGGTGGGGCGCTTAGACACGATCATTCACCTTGTGTAGTTTTCCTCTTTGCCTGAAGTTGCAGGGCTTGATATCAGTAAGCATGACACGGCGTCAGAATAAAGCCCCCGCTACCATGCCATGGATAAGAGGGCTTGGCGATGCCAACACCAGCCAAATAATGTTAAGCAAAAAAACCAAAAAGCCCGCTATTACGCGGGCTTCAGGATATTTCATGCTAGAGAGCGCCGGTCAATGCCTGGCCTTCTATCATTCCCACTCAATCGTCGCCGGCGGCTTGCTCGAAACGTCATAAGTAACGCGCGAAATGCCTTCGATTTCATTGATGATACGGCCGCTGACAGTCTCCAGCAGCTCGTACGGCAGGTGTGCCCAACGCGCGGTCATGAAGTCGATAGTCTCGACGGCACGCAGTGCAACAACCCACGCGTAACGACGGCCATCACCGACAACGCCCACCGACTTGACCGGCTGGAACACCACGAAGGCCTGGCTGACTTTGTGGTACCAGTCGGCTTTGCGCAGTTCTTCGATGAAGATATGGTCGGCGCGACGCAGCAGGTCGGCGTATTCCTTTTTCACTTCACCGAGGATGCGCACGCCCAGGCCCGGGCCCGGGAATGGGTGGCGGTAGACCATGTCGTACGGCAGGCCGAGTTCCAGACCCAGACGGCGGACTTCGTCCTTGAACAGTTCGCGCAGCGGTTCTACCAGCTTGAGGTTCATCTCTTCCGGCAAGCCACCCACGTTGTGGTGGGACTTGATCACGTGGGCCTTGCCGCTCTTGGCGCCGGCCGACTCGATCACGTCAGGGTAGATGGTGCCTTGGGCGAGGTACTTGATGTTGTTCAGGTGTTTGGCCTGTGCATCGAATACGTCGATGAAGGTGCGGCCGATGATCTTGCGTTTCTTCTCTGGGTCGGACTCGCCGGCCAGGTTGTTGAGGAACTGGTCCTCGGCGTTGGCGCGGATCACCTTGACGCCCATGTTCTCGGCGAACATGGCCATCACTTGCTCGCCTTCGTGCAGGCGCAGCAGGCCGTTGTCGACGAACACGCAGGTCAGCTGGTCGCCAATGGCTTTGTGCAGCAGCGCGGCAACCACGGAGGAGTCAACGCCGCCGGACAAGCCGAGCAATACGTTGTCGGTGCCGACCTGGGCGCGCACGTTGGCGATGGCATCTTCAGCGATTTTCGACGGGGTCCACAGGGCTTCGCACTGGCAGATGTCGAGGATGAAGCGAGACAGGATGCGCCCGCCTTGCTTGGTGTGAGTCACCTCCGGGTGGAACTGCACGCCGTAGTAGCCGCGCTCGTCGTTGAACATGCCTGCGATCGGGCAGCTCGGGGTGCTGGCCAGGATGTGGAAGTCTTCCGGCATCTTGGTGACCTTGTCACCGTGACTCATCCACACGTCGAGGCCGAACAGGCCGTCGGCGTCGATGTGGTCTTCGATACCGTCCAGCAGGCGGCTCTTGCCGACCACGTCGACACGGGCATAACCGAATTCACGCAGTTCGGAACCTTCAACCTTGCCGCCCAGTTGCTCGGCCATGGTCTGCATGCCGTAGCAGATGCCGAACACCGGCACGCCCAGATCGAATACGGCTTGCGGGCAACGCGGGCTGTTGGCTTCGTGCACGGACTCGGGGCCACCGGCGAGGATGACGCCTTTAGGTGCGAATTCGCGGATCGCTTCGTCATCCATGTCGAACGGATGCAGTTCGCAATACACGCCGATTTCACGCACGCGGCGGGCGATCAGCTGGGTGTACTGGGAACCGAAGTCGAGGATCAGGATGCGGTGGGCGTGAATGTCGAGGGCCATGAAGTCAGTCTCGTCTAATGAATCAGAAACAACTCGGGGCTGAAAGAACAGCCCCGGTTACTTAACGTTTTGCTGGAAGCCTCAACCTACGCGGTAGTTCGGCGCTTCCTTGGTGATCTGCACGTCGTGGACATGGGATTCAGCCATGCCGGCGCCGGTGATCCGTACGAACTCTGGCTTGGTGCGCATTTCTTCGATGTCGGCGCTGCCGGTGTAACCCATCGAGGAACGCAGGCCGCCCATCAATTGATGGATGATCGCGCTCAGGGTGCCTTTGTACGGCACACGGCCTTCGATGCCTTCCGGTACGAGCTTCTCGGCGCCTGCCGAGGAGTCCTGGAAGTAGCGGTCGGAAGAGCCTTGCGCCTGGGACATGGCGCCCAGCGAACCCATGCCACGGTAAGCCTTGTACGAACGGCCCTGGAACAGTTCGATCTCGCCCGGCGCTTCTTCGGTACCGGCAAACATCGAGCCCATCATCACGCAGGAAGCACCGGCTACGATGGCCTTGGACAGGTCACCGGAGAAACGGATGCCGCCGTCGGCGATCAACGGAACACCAGTGCCTTCAAGGGCAGCAGCGACGTTGGCGATGGCGCTGATTTGCGGCACGCCCACACCGGCGACGATACGCGTGGTGCAGATGGAGCCAGGGCCGATACCGACCTTGACCGCATCGGCGCCGGCTTCGGCCAGGGCCTTGGCGGCTGCGCCGGTGGCGATGTTGCCGCCGATCACTTGTACGTCAGGGAAATTCTGTTTGACCCAGCGAACGCGGTCGATCACACCTTTGGAGTGGCCGTGGGCCGTGTCGACCACCACCACGTCAACACCGGCAGCCACGAGGGCCGAAACGCGGTCACCGGTGTCTTTACCGGTGCCGACCGCAGCGCCGACGCGCAGACGACCTTGATCGTCCTTGCTGGCCAGCGGGTATGCCTTGGCTTTTTCGATGTCGTTGACGGTCATCATGCCTTTGAGGGCGAATTTGTCGTCGACGATCAGCACGCGCTCGATGCGGTGCTTGTGCAGCAGTTCGCGCACATCGTTCTTGTCGGCGCCTTCCTTGACCGTGACGAGGCGCTCTTTAGGCGTCATCACTTCACGGACAGTGACTTCAAGACGGTTCTCGAAACGCACGTCACGGGAAGTGACGATGCCGACCAGGTCGCCATCGTGCAGTACCGGAACGCCGGAGATGTTGTGCAGGCGGGTCAGGTCGAACAGGTCACGCACGGTGGCGTCGGCTTCGATGGTGATTGGATCTTTCACCACACCGGCTTCGTAACGCTTGACCTTGCGCACTTCGGCAGCTTGCTGCTCGATGGTCATGTTCTTGTGGATGATGCCAATGCCGCCTTCCTGAGCCATGGCGATTGCCAAACGGGCTTCAGTGACGGTGTCCATGGCAGCGGAAACCAGAGGAATATTCAGCTCGATGCCACGGGTTAGGCGGGTCTTGAGACTGACTTCGTTAGGAAGCACCTCGGAATAACCGGGCACTAGGAGAATGTCGTCGAATGTCAGAGCTTCTTGGCTGATACGCAGCATCGCGGGGGCTCCCGAGCGGGAAAATGGAAGCGCGCCATTATATACATGCACCCTGTCGGGCTCAATGTAAAACTCTGACAAACTTGGTAATACTGATAGATGGATAAAACTCACGGCTTGATCGTTCCTACGCTCCGCGTGGGAATGCCTCGTTGGACGCTCCGCGTCCGGGGTCAGCGCAAGGCTTCAACCATTGCGCAATGGTGGCGAGGAGCGTCACGGGATGCATTCCCACGCAGGAGCGTGGGAACGATCGGATTAAAGCTCGACTTTGACCCAACTCATCTTCTGGTCCAGCCAGTCGGCAAATTCGTCGATAAAGCTCTGCTTGAACCCCGCCTCCGCCCAGTTGTTGAAGATGAAACCCAGGTTGGAAAACCCGCATTCCTGCAGGAATAGAAACCCATTGATGTCATCTTCATGCCCACACAACGGGCAAGTGAAGTTGTCGGTGTGGCCGGGCATCCAGTCTTCCAGGCTTTCGAACAGTGCTTCGCCGACCTCTTTAAGGCATTCCGGGCAGCCGGCTTCTTCGAGAAAGCCCTTGGCGGGTGTGTAGATGCAGCGCTTGTAGATGATCTCCAGGCCATTGACCGGCTCGTTGAACGGCAGCGCTTCGGGGTGCAGCACCACGGCACGGGCGCCATCGGCCAGGGCGTAGGCCATGCGGTTGCCGGTGCGCCCGCAGGTGGTCAGCTCTTCCTTGATGATGTTCTTGCGCACCAGCCAGCGCACGATCGCCCGAGCGCGGGGTTCGTGGACGGGCAAGGTGGAGATTTTGGGGACAAGGATGCTTTGGGAGTTCATGGGAGTCCTGCGGTGTGGCGTCTGACGCCTTCGCGAGCAAGCCCGCTCCCACATTTTGAAAGTGTTCACAATGCCAAATGTGGGAGCGGGCTTGCTCGCGAAGAGGCCCTGAAGGCTGGCAGCTTAATCCCTGAAGAAATCAGGTCAAGTACTCAAATACCGCCCAATCAACGCAATGCCGCTTGCCAGCACCAACCACGTCACCAAGCGCACAAAGGCTTCGCGGGACATGCGCATCGTCAGCCTGCGCCCACACCACAGCCCCAGGGCCATCGCCGGCAGCAGGCACAACGCCAACATCAACAGCGGCAAATCCGCATACACCCCGGCGATCAGGAACAGGCTCAGGCGCACCACCGTGCTGCAACTGATCAACGCACTTTGCGTGGCCCGCGCCGCGTCCTTGGGCAAACGGCTGTTGAGGTAGATCGCATATAAAAAGCCGCCACTGCCGAACAACGCGCCAAACAGCCCGCCGACGGTGCCCATGGGAATCGACCAGCCTTTGGAAAGTTGCCTGGGCCGCGCCTTCACCGACAAGCTGTAGATCGCATAGGCGCTGATAAACACACCCATCAGCAGCAACAACAGATCCGAATGCAGGTTGAGCAGAAAGATCACACCGAGCGTGCAACCAATGGCCATGCACGGCAGCAACCGCAGCAGTTCGGGCTTGTTTACGTCTCGCCGCGATTGCAGCAGATTGCCAAAAGCCGCGACAAAATCCAGCAGCACCAGCAGCGGGATGATCTTTGACAGCGGCATAAACACAATCAGGATCGGCCCCGCCACCAGCGCCGTGCCAAAGCCTGCGATGCCGAAAACGATGTAGGCCACCGCCACACCCAGGCCGATGACCAGCCAATCGACACCACTAAACGACCACTGGCTCATCAGCTCAACCGGGTTCATGACGTATTCCTTAAAAGAGACAGGCATCACTTTAGCCATCGCCGAGCGTTGCGACTAATATCATCAAAGCCCTCTACTCATCTCGAAAAGGCATGACGCGTGATTTCCACTCGCCAACTGCGTTACTTCGTCGAAATCGCCGACAGCGGCAGCTTCAGCGCCGCCGCCGAGCGTTTGTTCGTGGCGCAATCGGCCCTGAGCCGACAGATCAAGGAGCTGGAAACCCAGCTGCAAACCCCATTGTTCGAGCGCACCGCGCGCCAACCCCGGCTGACGGCGGCGGGCGAAGCCTTTTACCCAAGGGCGCGCAACCTGCTGAACGAACTGCTCAAGGCCAGTGAGATGGCCACTCAGGTTGGCAAGGGTCAGCTTGGCACCCTGCGCCTGAGCCATTCAAGCACCGTGCCGATGAGCGGGCCATTGCTGCACGGCATCAGTGCCTGGCTGGAGCGCTGCCCCGGCGTGACGATGGATATCGTCAAGCTGTCTTCCGAGGCGCAGCTTGAAGAAATTGCTGACGGGCGCCTGGAAGTCGGCCTCTTACGTTTACCCGTGCTGCGCCAGCGTGAAGGCGTGCGCGTGGTGCCTTTATATAGCGAACAACTGGTGTTGGCGGTGCCGCCCAATCACCCTCTGGCACGCAGTGATACACCTGTGGAACTGGCACAGCTCAAGGACGAAGCGTTTATTTCAATCCCTCATCCCCAGCGGGGTGGCCTGAGTTATCTGTCAGCTGAACTGTGCATGCGCGCCGGATTTTTCCCCAAGGCGGCGCGGGTGATGTCGCGCAAGACCACGCAGTTGCAGCTGATCCAGGCCGGGTTCGGTATTGCCCTGTTACCAAAATCCATGCAGGACATAGCGCCGGCCAACCTGCACTTTTTGTCCCTGGCGGACCCGGACTGCTTGAGTACCGTGGCCCTTGCCTGCGCGCAGGCGCCGAGCGCACTGGTGGAGCAATTCTGCCAAACCTTGCACGAATCCCTATAAACTGCCGCCCATGATTAAAGATCGCTCCTCATGATTAAAGATCCGTTTGCCCGCTTGGGCCTGGACCGCGAAGTCCTGACTGTCAGCCAGCTCAACGGCCGCGCGCGGGTGTTGCTGGAAGACGTGTTCACCAATATCTGGGTCGAAGGCGAGATCTCCAACCTTGCCCGCCCGGCTTCCGGCCATGTGTATTTCACCCTCAAGGACAGCGGCGCCCAGGTGCGTTGCGCGCTGTTTCGCAACAATGCCGCGCGTGTACGCCAGGCGTTGAAGGACGGCTTGGCGGTGAAGGTGCGCGGCAAGGTCTCGCTGTTCGAAGGCCGTGGCGACTACCAGTTGATCCTCGATACCGTGGAACCTGCCGGCGACGGCGCGCTGCGCCTGGCCTTTGATGCGCTGAAGGAAAAGCTCAGCGCCGAAGGCTTGTTCAGTGCTGAGCGCAAGGTGCCGCTGCCGGCCCATCCCAGGCGCATTGGGATTATCAGCTCGCCGACGGGCGCGGTGATCCGCGACATCATCAGCGTATTCCGCCGTCGCGCACCGAACGTTGAACTGACACTGATTCCCACCGCTGTGCAAGGCCGCGAAGCCATTGCACAGATCGTGCGTGCGCTGAAGCTGGCTGACGCTCGCGGCTTCGATGCGTTGATCCTGGCCCGTGGCGGCGGTTCGCTGGAAGACCTCTGGTGCTTCAACGAAGAAGCCGTGGCCCGTGCGGTAGATGCCTGCGTAACGCCCATCGTCAGCGCTGTCGGCCATGAAACCGATGTGTCTATCTGCGACTTTGTGGCGGACGTGCGTGCCCCTACGCCCTCCGCCGCCGCTGAATTGCTCGCGCCGGACGCCAGCCACCTGGTGCGACAGGTCGAAAACCTGCACCGCCGCCTGCAGATGCTGATGCGCAACCGCCTCAGCCACGACCGTCTGCGCCTTGAGGGCATGGCCCGCCGCCTGCGCCACCCTGGCGAACGTCTGCGCCAACAGGCCCAGCGCCTGGATGACCTGGACATGCGCCTGCGTCGCGCCTTCGAGCGCAGCCTCAATACCCGTCGCGAACGCTTGATCCGCCTGGAAACCCGCCTCGCCGGCCAACACCCCGGCCGCCAGTTGGCCTTGTTGCGCCAACGCCTGAATAGCCTTGCCGAACGCCTGCCCCGCGCCATGCGCGAAGGCCTTAAGGCGCGCCGCCTGCAACTGCAAAGCCAGGTGCAGACGCTGCAGGTGGTCAGCCCGCTTGCCACCCTGGGCCGTGGCTACAGCATCCTGCTGGACGAGCGTGGCCAGGCGATCCGCAACGCCGCGCAAACCCACACTGGCCAGCGCCTGACCGCACGCCTGGGCGAAGGCCAATTGCAGGTGCGGGTGGAAGATAACCACCTGACGCCCGTCACCCTGTCGTTACTGGATTGATCGATGCCACGTTTATTTAGCCTGCTGATGTTGTTGTGCCTCACCCTCAACGCCCACGCCGACAGCTACATCACTCGGCTGCTGAACAAGCCAGTGCCGGGTGGCGTCGCGGTGGTTGACCTGGGCGCCTCGGCCAGCGCGCCGAAAGCCAGCTACCTGAATCGGCCGGTGCTGGTGGTCAAGGAACAGAACAACTGGCTGGCAATTGTCGGGATCCCGCTGACCGTCAAACCCGGCACCGAGCGCATCACCAGCGGCGGGCAGAACTTGCCGTTTGTGGTGGGCTTCAAGAAATACCCCGAACAGCACATCACCTTGAAGAACAAAAGCCAGGTGAACCCAGCCCCGGCGCAACTCAAGCGCATCGAAGGCGAACTGGCCGTACAGCTCAAGGCTTACCGCAGCTTCAGCCCGAGCACGCCGAGCAACCTGCTGCTGGACAAACCGGTCAACGGGCCACTGTCGAGCAAATTCGGCGTGCGCCGGTTCTTTAATGGTGAGGAACGCAACCCGCATTCGGGGCTGGACTTCGCGGTGGGTGCAGGCACGCCGATCAAGACGCCGGCGGCGGGCAAGGTGATCCTCACCGGCAACTACTTCTTCAACGGCAACACTGTGTTCGTCGACCATGGCCAGGGCTTTATCAGCATGTTCTGCCATATGTCGAAGATCGACGTAAAAGTTGGCGACCAGCTGGCACGCGGCGCGGTGGTGGGCAAGGTCGGTTCCACAGGCCGTGCGACCGGGCCGCATATGCATTGGAACATCAGCCTTAACGATGCGCGGGTTGACCCGGCGATCTTTATTGGCGCGTTCCAGCCCTGATATAAATATTGAACACACCGGCCTCATCGCGGCATAGGTATCTACACAAATATTGGCGTCTGTGGTGTTTTATCGTCGCAGTGGGGGTGTATATCCGTTGCTGCGGTAACGGCTACTTAGGGTTCCGCCCTTACGGCGGGTCACTTTTGGCAAACGCCCGGAATGCCGGCCCAGCCAAAAGTAACCAAAAGGTCTGTGCCCCACCACTCGGTGCCTCGCTTAGGCTCGGCATGCCCTAACTCCGGCTTGAATCCATGGGCCGCCGCGATGGGCCATCCTTGGCCCAGCGCGGCTAACCCGGCGTCCTGCCGGGTTACCCACGGATTCAAGCCTGCGTTCGGCCATCGTGGTTAACGGGGCGCCTCAGATCAAAATCAAGATCAAGATCTACAGCACGGCGGCCTGAAAGCCGACCTGAGTGGTTGAAGCAAAAGCCAGATCAAGTGCAAGGCAAAAGCCTATCTACCTGATGCAACGCGGTCTAAATGTGGGAGCGGGCTTGCTCGCGAATGCGGTGGGTCAGTCAATTCATCTGTCACTGATACACCGCATTCGCG